>JALZHC010000099.1:0-7220 GCA_030914105.1 Acidobacteriota bacterium | reverse complement strand
GCCGACGACCGCCCACTTCGAAGGGCGCTCGCCGAGGAAGAGGAAGACCCAGACGGGGTTGAGCATCGGCTCGACGTAGCCGACCACGCCCGCGTCGAGCGAGCGCACGCCGCGCGCGATGCCGAGCGTGAAGAAGGTGTAGGCCAGACCGATCTGGACGACGCCGAGGTAGCTGACGATTGCTACGTCCCTCGTCGTCAACAAGGGGACGGCGCGCGCGAACGCGGGCGCGGTCAACGCACAGATGATGAGGTTGCCGTAGATGACCGAAGAGGCCCGGTTGACCGTCCCCGCGCGCTGGTGTCGGAGCAGCAGCAGGAAGAAGGCGAAGCAGAGGCCGGAGGCGAGCGCCGTCAGGTTCCCTTCGACGTCCTGCGGGCGGAGTTGGCCGACGAAGAAGAGCGACATCCCCGCGACGCAGGCCGCGACGACGAGGAGGTCTGCGAGGCGGAAGCGCTCCTTGAAGAGGAGCGGTTCGAGCAGGAGCACGTAGACCGGCGCGGTGTACTGTAAGAAGATCGCGTTGGCCGCGGTCGTCAGCTTGTTCGCGATGACGAAGAGCAGCAGCAGCGCCGCGTAGAGCGCCGCCGCGACGAGCGTCAAAGGGTTGATGCCGAACCCCTCGCGCCGCGTGAGCAGCGCGACCGTGAGCGCGGCCAGAAGTGAGCGCCCGAAGGAAAGCTCGAACGCGCCGAGCGGCGTCGCCTTGATGAAGAGTCCGCCCGTGCTCCAAAGGAGCGCCGCCGCGAGCACGAAGAGGACGGGCGGGACGCCGCCCCGCGCGCCGTGCCCGACAGAGTCTTCGGCCAGTGTCTTCGCCATGATTTACTAGCCGCCCGCGCCTGTGACAGAATGAACGGCAGCGGCCCGAAGCCGTGCGGCATCAAAGTGGTCGGCGCATTTTAGCGCGAGGCGCGGCTGCGCCAGAAGGAAGGAAACAGATGAACCAATATCAACCCCGAAATCAAGGCTTCAACCAGCCGCAGGGCTGGCCCCCACAGACGCCGGGCGGCGGCTTCCAGATGCAGACGGCGGCGCTGGCCGGCGTCGAAGAGCGCATGGCGTTCGTCCGGAAGGTCTACGCGCTCTTCTTCGCGGCGACGCTGTTTGCCATCGTCGGCGTCGGCATCGGCGTCACGAATATAGGCATCATGCGCGCCGTCGTCGCGCACCCGTTCGTCACCCTCCTCCTGCTCATGGGCGGCGTGATGGGCGCGCAGGCAGTCCGCCTCATGCCGGTCGTCAACCTCGTCACACTCTTCGCCTTCACGACGCTGACCGGCGTCATCATCTCGCCGGTCATCGCCATCTACACGCAGCTCAACCCGGCCTCGATCTTGCAGGCGGGCGTGCTCACGGTCGGCATCTTCGGCGGCCTGACGGCCTACGTCTTCGTCTCGAAGAAGGACTTCAGCTTCATGCGCGGGATGGTGACGACGGGTCTCATCGTCGTCTTTTTGGCCGCCGTGCTGAACCTGTTCGTCGTGGGTTCGAGCGCGCTGGCGTTCGGCATCTCGTGCGCGGCGCTGCTGCTCTTCTCGGGCTTCGTGCTCTACGACACGTCGAACATCATCCGGCGCTACCCCACGAACGAGTACGTCGCCGGCGCGCTCTCGCTCTACCTCGATGCCTTCAACATCTTCCTCGCGCTGTTGCGCATCCTGAACGCCGGACGCCGCTGATTCGGCGACGGAAGGTGGAGACTGAAAGGCGGGACGCTCTTGCAAAGCGTCCCGCCTTTCGTTTTTGCAGACTTCACTTCCGACCTCTTTAAAAGTCGAACTTGATGGCGAGCTGAAGCTGTCGCGGCGTGGCGAAGGTCGTTGTGCCCGAAGCGGGCGAAGAGAAGGTGCGCGGCGTGCCGAAGGCCGTCGTCGCGGAGGGCGGGACGAGCGCCGTGCCGGAAAGGTTGAAGAAGGTGTTGTTGACCGTGACGACGTTGGCGCGGTTGAAGACGTTGAAGGCTTCGAGGACGAGTCGCAGGCGCATTGACTCGCTGAAGTTGATGTCGCGCGTGATGCGCGCGTCCACCTGGAAGACCGAGGGCGTGGTGAACTGGTTGCGCACGGTTCCGGGCACACGGTCGTTGGCGCGGTTGCCGTCGTTGTTCGGGTCGTTGCCGACGAGGGCCGAGTAGGGCGAGCCGGACTGGAGCTGGATGATGCTGGAGAGCGTGTAGTCGCTCAAAAGCATGCGCGCCGCGCGGTTGTCGCTCCACTTGATGCGCCCGATCTGGTAGACGGGGCTGAAGACGAAGCGGTGGCGCAGATCTGTGTCACTGCGCGCGAAGTCGGCTTCAGGCGTCACCTGGTTCTCGACGATCTTCGAGTCGTCCGCTCCGACGACCACGGTCGTCTGGTCGGGCCGGTCGTCCCTGGCCTTCGAGTAGGTGTAGGCGGCGATGAACTGGAAGCCGCGCGTGAAGCGCTGCGTGGCCTGGAAGGCCAGCCCGTTATAGACGGAGCGCGCGGCGCTCTCGAAGACGCTGATGCGATTGTAGGACGCGCCGGTGCCGGCGGGCCGCGAGACGGGGCGCGCGGAGGGGAAGCGCAGGAACGTGTAGGTCTGGCCGTTCGTCGCCGTGAAGACGGTGGGCACGGGCGCGAAGAGGTTGATGTCGCGCGTTCTGGTCAGGCGAAGGCCGTGGTAGTAGAGGTACGTGGCCGAGAGGCTCAGGTTCTTCAAGACCTCGCGCTCGACGCCGATGCGCCCCTGCTCGACGTATGGCTGCTCGTAGTCGGGCGCGAAGTAGTAGAGGTTCGGGTTCGAGGAGATGCCGGCGGGCGGGGCCGAGAGGATGTTCGGGTAGTGTAGGCCGAGCGCGTTGAGCTGCGCGGCGTTGAGGTTGATGCCGGTGACGTTGATGCCGTTCTGCGAGTGCGCCGTGCCGAGGATGATTGCGGGCGTGATGCCGTAGTAGAGGCCGAAGCCGCCGCGCACGACCGTCTTCTCGTCGGGCGCGTAGGAGAAGCCGAAGCGCGGCGCGATGTTGTTCTTGTCCTTCGGGCAGTTCGCCGTGTTGACGCCGTTGGCTAAGAGCAGCGGGTCTGTGTTCTGAATCGGCGGGCAGGCCATCTTCTCGTAGTCGTAGCGCGCGCCGAGGTTCAAGGTGAGCTTCGGCGTCAGTCGCACGTCGTCCTGCGCGTAGAGCGCGTACTCGGAGATGTTCGGGCGGGTCGTGCCGCCGGTCGTGCCCGCGCCGGGGAAGTTCTGCGTGAAGGCCGAGGGTGCATTGTTAGCGAAGGCCGTGTAGGAGGGGAAGGTGTAGGAGCCGCTGAAGAGGCCGGGGAAGAAGTTGAAGACGCGGTCGAAGTTGAAGTCGAGGCCGAACTTGTAGTTGCTGCGGCCTGAGACGAGCGAGACGTTGTCAATCGCCTGCACGCGCTTGATGGTCGTCTCGCGCGGGCTGAAGTTGTTACGACCGATGTTGAGGTTGCCCGCGCCCGTGTTGATGACGGCTTCGGGCTGATCACTGTTGGCCTCGCCCGGCTCCTTGTCACGCGCGAGCTGGAAGCGCGCCTCGTTGACTACGCTTTTCGTGAGCGTCGAGGTGAGCGTGCCGCTGAAGGTGTCGCTCTTAACAAGGCTGTTGCCCGAATGCTCTTCGACCGAGAGCGGGCCGTTGTTCTCGTTGTTGACGCCGTTGAAGCCCTGGTGGTTGTAGCGAAGCGTGAGCTGGTTGTTCTGGTTGAGAGAGATGTCGGTCTTGCCTAGAAACACGTCCTGACTTCGGCCCACCTGATAGGTGCCGAGCTTCGGATTGATGATGGCGAGCGCGGCTGCGGGCGCGGTCGAGAGGTTCGGAACGTCGAGGACTTGCGGGATGTTGGAGCGCTGGCCGTCGTAGGTGAAGAAGAAGAAAGCCTTGTTCTGCTTGATTGGGCCGCCGAGGCGTCCGCCGAACTGGTTGATGCGGAAGGGCGGGCGCTTGTTCGGCTGTCCGCGCCGCGCCTCGTTGGCTTTGGTGATGGGGTCGTTGGCGTTTAAGGATTCGTCGCGGAAATACTCGAAGAGTCCGCCGTGGAAGACGTTCGTGCCGGACTTGGTGACGACGTTGATGACCGCGCCGCCCGCGCGCCCGAACTCGGCGGAGAAGCCGTTCTGGTTGACCTGAAACTCCTGCACCGACTCTTCGGAGAACTGGTAAGGCGGGCGCACGCCGCCGCGGCCCAGAGCTTGACCGAAGAAGGTGTTGTTGTTGTCCACGCCGTCAACCTGGAGGCTGTTCAAGGTGCCGCGCTGGCCGCCGACAGAGAGGTCGCCGCCGCGCGGGTCGCGGATGACGCCGGGCGAGAGCGTGGAGAAGTCCTGAAAGTTGCGCCCGTTGATGGGGAGGTTCTGGATGGAGCGGTCGTTGATCGTGGTCGCCACTGAGGTTCGAGTCGTCTCCACGGTCTGCTCGCCGCCGGACAGCACTTCTATGCTGACAGCCTGTCCGCCCACGGCGAGTTTGATGTCGAGCGGCGTCTTGCCGCCGACGGTGACGGTCACGTCGCGCAAGGTCGTCGTCTGAAAGCCGGAGACGCCGGAGGTGGTGACTGTGTACGAGCCGGGCGGCAGAAGGATGATGCGGTAGTTACCTTCCCCGTCGGTCGTGGCCGTTCTTTGAAAGCCGGTGGCCTGGTTCTTCGCCGTGACGGTCACATTCGGCACGGCGGCCTGGTTGGGGTCGAGCACACGCCCCTCGATGTTGCCGGTCGTCGCCTCGGACTGGGCGAAAGCGACCGAGGCAGATAGGGCGAGGCACAGGCACAGCACGACGAGCCGCGCCGGGACAGGGGGAATTCTCTTCGGCATGATTTCCTCTCTTCTAGATGTAGTCGGGGCGGCGCGAATGGAACCTGGAAAACCGCCGCGCCCATCGAGTCTCAGCGCGGCCCGCGGCACGCGCCTGAGGCTGGCGAGCGTGAAGCGAGATACTACGGCGGGCGCGCGGCGGCGGTCAAGGCCGAGGGCGTTGACGGGCGTTTAGGGTGGGCTGGTCACGGCCTTCTTGTAATACTGCGGGTGCACCTTCTCGAAATGCTCCTCCGCAGCGCTCGGCTTTAGAAGCCTGCCGCACGGCACGTCGTCTTCGGGGCGGGTTCCGGCCTTCGGGTAAGGGCAGCGGATGCGGTTGTACTGAAGATAGCGCGTGACAATCTCGGCCCGCTTTTTCCCGGTCAACTTGTGGGCCGACGGCGCGCCGGCCAGTATCTCGTTCAGCTCCACGGTCGCCGCCTGGAAGTCAACCTTCGGCGCGTAAACGTCGAAGACGGCCTTGAACAGCTCGCCGTACTGCGCGTTGAGGCGCAGCGCGATGCGGTAGACGCCGAAGCCGCCCGCGACGAAGGCCGCCGCTATCAACAGGCTCAGGCGCAGGTCGGGCAGGTGGTCGAAGACCGTCACCGGCGCTGCTGGCAGGGCCGCCGCGAGCGACGGCAGACGGCTGTTGATGAAGGGGCGCGTGTAGATCGAGCCGGCGTAGACGAGCCAGAGCAGGCCCGAACAGAAGAGCGCGAAGGAGGTATAGACGGTGCTGTCGGCGAGCGCCTGTGAGTTGTCCACCTCCTCCCGCGTGTCTTTGTCTATCAGCAGCCAGATGCGATACCAGTAGAAGACCGAGTCCATCCCGTAGGCGCGCAGGGAGTATTTCTCGTAGGCGGCCATCAGGTTGCCGAGTCGCGTCGGGCGCTCGGCTGTGTAGTCCTCGTATTCCTTGCCGAGAAGCGGGAAGGTGCGCAGGTCGAAGTAGGCTTCGCCCCGCTTCTCCAGCGTCGCGCGGGCGGCCTCCTCGACCAGCTCGACCTTCTCGAACTGCGGGCCGGTCTCGTCCTCGCGGCCCGACTCGCTCAACCGCTTGCGCGCGTCCTCGGCGTACTTCTGCATCCTTTCGAGGACGCCGGTCTCGTGCAGCCTGACGACATCCAGATGGCGCGCGAGGCGGCGCTGCTCGCGCCAGGTGAAGAAGCGGAGCAGAGGCAGCGGCCAGAAGCGCCTGCCCTCGAAGAGCATGTAGATGGGCATGTCCGAGACGGTCACGAGCCAGCCGAGGAAGACGACCGCGAAGCCGAGGACGTATTCGAGGCTGTCGCCCCAGTGGCCGTAATCAACGACCGTGCGCAGGACGGGCATGACGCCGAGCGTGAGGATGACGCCGGGGAAGAGCAGGCGGAAAATCAGCTTGATGCCGAACTCGAACGGAATCTTCATCGCAACTCATCCGCGCCGCGCGGGGCCACGCGCTTGCGCGCCTGCGACGCGGAAGCGGCCCGACCGCCGCTGATTCTCTCGACGCGCCGCGACCGCGTGCTCTTTAGGTGCGTCAGGGGATTTGGCCGGGGCCGCGCGGGCGTCCGGGCACAGTTAGGGCGTGCGACCAGCCGCCGCCGCGGGGTTGTGAGCGGTCGCCTTCGTCGGGGCCGTCCGACCCGCACGCCTTAAGGGATGCTGCCCTCGTCGCGCGGCCCTTCCGGCTCCGTGCCGGGGCCGAGGTCATCGCCGGGCGCGCTGTCGAGCTGTGCCGACGGGTCGCAGTTTTCCAGAGACGGGCGCGGCGGGTCGGACGGCAGCCAGGGGATCGTGCCTGGGTCGCGCGGGCCGGAGGCCAGCGGGTTGGGGACGTCGCCGGGGTCGTGCGGCCCGGAAGCGAAGGGGGTGGGGATGCCTACCCTCCCGAACCGCGGCTCGTCATATTCGGGGTCTTTCATGGGTCTCTCCTTTCGACTCGGCGGGCGCTCGGCCCGCTCTCTTTTTCCGCACAAGCTTTCTCGCGTGGGCGCTACGGCGGCGACGTGTATCCTTGGAGGCGGTCGAGCAGTTTTTTGAGATCGTCCGACGCACTCTTGAGGTCTTCCGCGGCAAGGGCCACGCCCTTCCTTTCGCGCCCGATGAAATACCCCACGACGCCGCCCACCACGATGCCGGCGAGGGCCGCGCCGATGAAGGCGAAAGGTCTCTCCTTAATCGCTATCAGCCCGCCGAAGACGAGCGCGAGGGTCGCGCAGAAGACCAGAACGTTTTCGGTGTGGAACCCGCCCCTCATGCGCTTGAACACGCCGACGAGGGCCACCAGCCCTAGCCCCGCGATGATCCACATGAACTGGGTCTTAAAATCCATCTTCTTTCCCTCGCCTCATGTTATCCCGAACCGGCGGGAGCCTCGCGCCGCCAGCCGAGGTGAGAAGCCGCCGCTTCCCCGGCCCGTCAAGGTATGCTGCCCTCGCCGCGCGGGCCGCCGC
>JALZHC010000602.1 GCA_030914105.1 Acidobacteriota bacterium | reverse complement strand
GGCGCGTTCGGGAAAGCCGGCCTCGCGCTCCTCTACGACGCGCGTGATGCGACCGCCCAAAGACTGCGCCAACGCCTGTGCCTTCGACATCGCCTGCTTGCTTGCGTCGGCGAGCGCCTGGCCGCGCGCCGCGTTGGCTTCGCGCAGGATGAAGCGGACGCTCTCGACGCTGTTCGCGCCCGCGCCCGTCGCCGCGTCAACGACCGCGCCGACGTTGTCGAGCGCGGTGAGGTTTACCGTCACGGTGTTGCGCGCTTCGTAGCCCACGATCTTCGCCGTGTTCCCGTTCCAGTTCTCCTGCGGCTCGAGGCTGTAGTCGCTCGTCTTCACGTCCGGATTCGCGCCGGCTGTCTGTTTGATAGCCTGGATGACGGCTTCGGACTTGCGCGCGTTCTGCTGCTGCGCGTCGAGCGCGCGCGGATTCTGCGTGACGACGGAGAGGACGATGACAGCCGTGTCGGGCGGAACCTTCGAGTCCGCCTCGCCCGCGACCATGACGCGCGAACGCACGCTCTCTTTCTTATCTGAACAGGCGGGCAGAAGAACCAAGAAGGCCAGTAGCGTGAGCACGAGGCGCGGGACGTTTTTCATCTCTGAAGTTTCCTCGTCGTGGATTTTGTTGCAAGTCTCAAGGGTTGAACGGCGGGAACTTGGAGACTTGCGTCCGCGCGACGACGAACAGCTCGCCGCGGTCGTTGAAGACGAGGCCGGAGGCCGCGCCCTTGACCTTTATCAGGCCGAGGTAGCGGCCCTGCGGGTCGAAGACCTGCACGCCCTTGAAGTCGGAGACGTAGACGCGCCCCTGGTTGTCAACGGCGATGGCCGAGGGCGCGCGGAACTGCCCCGCCTGGTCGCCATCGCCGCCGAACTGCGTCAGGAATTTTCCTTCGGGCGAGAACTTGAAGACGGCGTTGTTGAAGGTGCCGAGCGCGTAGACGTTTCCCGCGCCGTCGCAGGCGACGCGCGCGTTCAGCTCGCTCTTCTCGGTCTGGCCGCTGATGGCCGCGCGGAGCGTCTTCGTGACGCGGCCCGAAGAGTCGAGACGCGTGATGTCGTCGCGCGCCTGCCAGGAGAAGGCGACGAGTCCGCCGTCGGCCGTCGTCGTCACGTCGTCGTAGCCGCCTGCGGCCAGCGTGCCCAACTCCTTGCCGGTCGTTCCCTCGTAGCGTTTGATCGTGCCGCTCTGCACGACGTAGACAGTCCCGCGCCTGTCCGCGGACATTCCGCGCAGGGGCATCTTTCTGTCGGCAGTCCATTGCGTCAGGAACTTGCCCGCCCCGTCGAAGACCTGTATGCGCCCGCCCGAATACTCGCCGACGTAGATGCGTCCTTCGGCGTCCACGGCGATGCTGCGCGCGTCGTTAAAATTGCCCGGCCCCATGCCCTCGCTTCCGAAACTGAGTTCGGGCTGCGCGTAGCCGTCGCCCGCGCCCTTCGACGCAAGGCTGTTCTTCGTGTTCGTGGAACCGTTTGAGCGGCGCGCGTCCGTCGAGGTGCTGTAATACGAGTGGAAGGCGTAGGCGATGACGGCGGCGGTGACGATTACGGAGACGACGGCGACGATCACGCCCGCGGTCACGGCGGTGTTGTCGCCCGACGTCTTCCGTTCAATGACGATTTGCGGCCGTGTGAACGGGCGCTCGCGCTCCGGCAGCATGACCGTGCTCTCGCAGAAAGGGCAGCGTGTGGTCTCGGCCTCGCCGCGCGGGTCGTAATCAAGCGGAGCGCCGCAGGAAGGGCATTGCAGTGTTTCTACCATCGGATTCATGTTCCTCGCGCAGACATTCTAGCTCACGGGCCGGAGATGCAGAATACAAACATCGCGCCCCGGAGACAAAAAGGGCGACCGCCGGTCATTAAAGGGATCGGCCTCCTGTTAATCAACGGCACAGGAACGTGAAGGAGAATTTTGCGGTTCCGCAAGCATACAGAAATGGTAGTACTTAGTACCTCATGGATGAAAAAATCATTTTCTGATATTGTCTCAACGCTGCTCTACAGACTTTGCAAAACCGGGACAATTCAAAAGTTGAAAATCAAAATCAGTGCTCGTGCGTCTGTCGTCTCCCTGCTGTTGGCGTCTGCCTTCATATTAAATAACCCTAACGCCGGCGCGGGCACGCGGAATAATCAGAAGCAGGCCGGAGAAGCTAAGGGCTTGAGCGTCGTTCAAGCGGGCGCGCAGGAGTCTGGCGGGACGCATTTCAAGGGTAGCATCGCGGGGGCGCGTTTCGAGATGTTTCTGCGGCGTGAAGGGGGCGAGTTGCGCGGGAGCTATTATTACTTGAAGTCGGGCAGCGCGAACAGGCTCTCTCTGCGCGGGAAGATCGAGGCGGACGGGAGCTTTACCATGCAGGAGTCCGATTCCGCGGGCAGGCCGACGGGCGAGTTCAAAGGTAAGTGGAAGGACGAGCCGAACGAGTCGGGCGCGTCTCTGGAAGGCGAGTGGAAGAAGCCGGGCGGCGGGGATGGTCAAAGCTTCTGGGCTTCCGAGCAGACGCTCTCTTTCACAGACGGCACGCAAATCAACAGCCGGCGTATCAACGAGTCCATCAAAGCCAAAAGGCTCGACCTCACAGCCGAATACCCGGAGCTGACGGGCGGGGGCGCAAACGTCGCGGCCTTTAATCAGCTCGTCAAATCCGATGTCACAAGCTCGCTGGCGGATTTCAAAAAACAGATGCTGGAAGTAAGCGCCGAAGACCTGAAAACTCTCCCCGCCGGCATGGGCCGTTCTATAGACATCAGCTACAACGTCGAATACGCCGACAACGATTTAATCAGCGTCAACTTTCTGGAAGACACTTTCGAGGGCGGCGCGCACCCGAACCAGAACTATTTCACGGTCACATACGATTTGAAACAGGGTAGGCAGTTAAAGCTCTCAGACCTCTTCAAGCCCGGCGCAAAATATCTCGAAGCGGTCTCCGATTACGCCACGCGCGACCTGCAAAACCGCAAAGACCCGGACAGCAACGAGAACATGGGGCTGGCGCAGGACATCTTCGCCGACGGCGCGAAGCCGACCGAAGAGAACTACGCGCGTTGGAACATCACGAAGAAGGGTTTGATGTTTACCTTCGACCCTTACCAGGTCGCGGCTTACGCCTACGGGCCGCAGACGGTCATTATCCCTTACGCCAGACTCAGAGAGATCGCCAGGCCCGGCGGCGCGCTGACGAGAATGTTGAAGTAAGTCTGACGCTCAGATTCTCTCAGCCCGACGGATTCTCTCAGCCTGAGCATCTTTAAGGTGAGGAGACGCGCTTCTCGTTAAACTTGTCGAAGCTTTCGAGTTGCCGCGACTTGCTCTCGTATCTGCCTTTTAAAGCGTTCCAGCGGTAGAGACCTCGAAAGTACCTCGTGTAAACGCGCGTCGGGTGTTCGCACGCGGCTTCGTCGGGCTTTTTCCTTAGCTCCACACTGACGAGCACCTTCGGATACTTCCTGCCCGCGTCGGCGACGGCGC
>JALZHC010000601.1 GCA_030914105.1 Acidobacteriota bacterium | reverse complement strand
AAGCAGGAAATCTACGGCCACATCAACCGGCTCGCCAAAGAGGGCCTCGCCATCGTGCTCGTCTCCTCGGAGCTGCCTGAGGTGCTCGGCCTCTCCGACCGCGTCGTCGTCCTCCACGAGGGCCGAGTCACGGGCGAGTTCCGGCGCACCGAGGCCACGCCCGAAGCCGTCATGGCCGCGGCGACGGGCCACACGCAGCGCGCGGCATAAGGTAAACGGAGAATGCCATGAGCCATTCAGCCAACGAGCCTGCGACTAAGCGACCGCTCACGACCGCCGACATGGCACCGCCCGACGCAGTGCCGGAGGGCGTGCCGGCACGCGTCGGCGGCTTCCGGCTGCCGACCGAGTCTCTGCGCGCCTACACGATGATCTTCGCGCTCATCGCCATCTGGATCTTCTTCCAGTGGGCGACCGCCGACGCCGCACACCCTTACGGGCTGTTCCTCACGGGCGTCAACTTCTCGAAGCTCTTGCAGCAGATGTCCGTGACGGGCGTGCTCGCCGTCGGGATGCTGATGGTCATCGTGGCCGGACAGATTGACCTGTCGGTCGGGTCGGTAGTGGGCCTGGCAGGGATGATTTCGGCGCTGACGGTGACGCAGCAGTACGGCTTCGCCGGCTCGATCATCGCGGCGATTCTCATCGGCGTCGCCGTCGGCGCGGTGCAGGGTGCGCTCGTCGCCTACGGCAACATCCCCGCCTTCATCGTCACCCTGGGCGGCCTGCTCGCGTGGCGCGGGGCGATCTTCTGGATTAGCCGTGGCGAGACCAAGCCCATCGAGCTTGAGTCGTACCGCAGCCTTGGGCACGACCTCATCGCGCCGGTCATCGGCTATGTGCTGGCGGCGGCGGCGATTGCGGCCATCGCGTGGCTCAACATCAGGCGCAGTCAGGCGCGCAAGCGCCACGGCCTGAGCGCGACGGGCGCGGGCGCTCTGGCCCTGCGCGTCGGCATCCCTTCGCTCGTCATCGTCGCCTTCGTGGTGCTGATGAACTCAGCGGCGGTCGGCGGTGTGCCCATCCTCGTCGTCATCATGTTCATCGTCGCGCTCGGCGGCGGCTTCCTGACGCAGAACACGACCTTCGGTCGCTACCTCTACGCCATCGGCGGCAACCCCGACGCCGCGCGCCTCTCCGGCATCAACCTGCGACGCCACATCTGCATCACCTTCGCCATCATGGGCGGCCTGGTCGGCGTGGCGGCGCTGCTGCATACGTCGCGCCTGCTCGGGGCGACGCCCGACGCGGGCACGCTCATGGAGCTGGACGCGATTGCGGCCTGCGTCATCGGCGGCACGTCTCTGATGGGCGGGCGCGGCACGGTCTTCGGCGCGATCATCGGCGCGCTCATCATGGCGAGCCTCGACAACGGCATGAACCTCATCGGCGTGCAGGCCTTCGCGCAGCAGATCGCCAAGGGCGTCGTCCTCGTCGTCGCCGTCGGCTTCGACATGCTGGGCCGGCGCAAGAGTTAGCCTGAGCGGGTTTGATTAACCACAGAGGGCACGAAGGATTCACGAAGGTCGCAGAGGGTGGAAACCTTTGTGACCTCCGCGACTCCCTTCGTGCCCTCTGTGATTAAATAAGCTGTGGCGCGCAAAGCCAAAAGTGAAAATGAGCAAACGCCTCTCTCTCAACGTCGCATCGTTCTTCGCCCTGCTGCTCGTCGCGTGCGGCGCGGCGCACGCGCAGGCCCTAAACAACCTCGCGCCCGGAGCGCCCGGCCACGACGCGCAGTGGACAAACGCGGGCAAGGACGCGGTCGGCACGTCGAACACTTTGGAATCGAAGGTCTGGTTCACGCTGCGCGACGGCGTGATGACGGAGGTCTACTACCCGACGGTTGACGCGGCGAACGTGCAGACGCTCCAGCTCATCATCGTTAACGGCACGAAGGTCGAGACCGAGAGCGAAGACACGACCCACCGGATAGAAGTCCTCGACCCGCAGGCGTTGACCTTCAGACAGACAAACACGGCCAAGAGCGGCGACTACACAATCGTCAAGACCTACGTCACCGACCCGGAGAGGAACACCGTCCTAATTGACATACAGTTTGAAGCCCGGACTGCGTGCGACGTTTACGTCTATTACGACCCCTCGCTCAACAACAGCGGGATGCACGACTCGGCCTGGACTGAAGAGGGCGCGCTGCTCGCCTCGGACGCCGACAAGGCTTCGGCGCTCGTCGCCTCCGGCGGCTTCACGGAGACGACTAACGGCTACTTCGAGACGAGCGACGGCTTCGCGGAGTTGCGAAGCCGCGGCCACCTCCAGACGCGCTACGCGCGCGCCGCCGACGGCAACGTCGTGCAGGTCGGCGAGATCAGAGGGTCTGCGAAGTTCACGCTCGCGCTCGGCTTCGGCAGGGAGCCGGCGGAGGCTTTGAAGAACGCGCGCGCCTCTCTCGCCAAAGGGTTCGAGAAGGCGCGGGCCGAGTATGAGCAGGGCTGGCACGATTACGTTCGGACGCTCAGGCGCGTCGGGCCGAAGTACGAGGCGCAGTTCGACACGGCCGCGATGGTCTTGAAGGCGCACGAGGACAAGACCTACCGCGGCGCGATGATCGCCTCTCTGAGCATTCCGTGGGGCGGCGGCTCAAGCGCCAACGAGCCGAACGTCGGCGGCTATCATCTCGTCTGGTCGCGCGATCTTTATCAAGTGGCGACGGCCTTCTACGCGCTCGGCGACAAGTCTTCGGCAGATCGCGCGCTCGACTACCTCTTCCGCGTCCAGCAGAAAGCGGACGGCAGCTTCCCGCAAAACTCCTGGCTCGACGGTCGGCCCTTCTGGGGGTCGCTCCAGTTGGACGAGGTCGCCTACCCGCTCGTCCTCGCCTACCAACTCGGACGAACCGACAACGAGACTTACGTGAAACACGTCCGACCCGCGGCAGACTTCATCGTTCGCCGCGGCCCCTCGACGCCGCAGGAGCGTTGGGAAGAGAAGCCGGGCTACTCGCCCTCGACTATCGCCGCGGAGATTGCCGGGCTCGTCTGCGCGTCGGAGATCGCCCGCCGGAACGACGACCAGCCTTCGGCCAACATCTACCTCGCCGCCGCCGACGACTTCGCGCGCAACGTCGAGCGCTGGACGGCGACGACCACGGGCGTCTACGGCGACAAGAATTATTACCTCCGCCTCTCCTTCAACGACGACCCGAACGACGGCCAGCCCTTCGACGTCGGCAACGGCGGCGGCACGTTCGACGAGCGCGAGATCGTTGACGCGGGCTTCCTCGAACTCGTCCGCCTCGGCGTCAAGTCGCCGCAAGACCCACTCATCGCGAAGTCGCTCGCCGTCGTCGATAAGGTCTTGAAGGTCGAGACGCCGCGGGGCGCGACCTTCTATCGCTACGACCACGACGGCTACGGCGAGATGGACGACGGGCGGCCCTGGAACTGGGACGGCCACTATTCCGGAAGGGGCCGCCTCTGGGCCCTGCTCGCGGGCGAGCGCGGTGAGTACGAGCTATCTCTC
>JALZHC010000600.1 GCA_030914105.1 Acidobacteriota bacterium | reverse complement strand
GAGTCATAACAGCTCAACCCTCTGCGCTTCCTCCGCGAACTCTGCGCCTGCGGCGTTGAATAATCTCGTGCTCCAGACTCAAGCATGAATAGACCCTGGCGTGCCGTCTCGCGCCGCGCGCGGCTTCGGCGTCTCTGTTACAATGAGCGCCGGAGAGAGTCGAAGCTCAAGCTAACAGACCTGCGATGCTCGCGAGACGCTTAAGAGTTCGCCGCCTCGGACGCATGGAGTACGGCGCGGCCTATCAGGTTCAGAAGGAGACAGAGCTGGCCGTGCGCGAGCGGCGCACGCCCGACACACTGCTCCTCGTCGAGCACCCACACGTCCTCACCGTCGGTCGGCGAGCCACGCCCGCCGGCATCCTCGCCGCGCCCGAACTGCTCGCCGCGCGCGGCGTCGCAGTCCACGAAACCAACCGCGGCGGAAAGATGACCTACCACGGCCTCGGCCAACTCGTCGGCTACCCCGTCATCAACCTCAGCCCCGAACGCGAGGACGTGCACCGATACGTCCGCGACCTCGAAGAGGTCTTGATCCGCTCGTTGAGTGATTTCCGGATAGAGACTTTCCGCATCGAGGGCCTGACCGGCGTCCACACCACGCGCGGCAAGGTCGCCGCCATCGGCGTCCACATCGCCCGCTGGGTCACGACCCACGGCTTCGCCTTAAACGTCAACACAGACCTCTCTTTCTTCAACCTCATCTTGCCTTGCGAGGGCGAGCCGGTCACTTCGATGAAAGAAATCCTGGGCCGCGAAATCCCGCTCGCCGAAGTCGAAGACCGCGTGGTCGCGCGCTTCGCAGAGGTGTTCGGGATGGAGTCGGACTGCCGGGCGGCGGCGCGCGCCGATGCCGGCACGGAGCGACTCGCATGAAGACGGTCGGAATCATCGGCGGCCTCGGGCCGGAGTCGACGGTCGAGTATTACCGCCTCATCATCGAGTCTTACCGCGAGCAGAAACGGGACGGGAGCTACCCCTCGATCATCATCAACAGCATTGACCTGACGAGGATGCGCCTTCTGATCGAGGCGGGCGAGCTGGCCGCCGTGACGGACTACCTCGCCGCCGAAGTGCATCGGCTCGCGACGGCGGGCGCAGACTTCGGCGCGCTCTCCGCCAACACGCCGCACATCGTTTTCGAAGAGCTCCTCCCGCGCTCGCCCCTGCCGCTCACGAGCATCGTCGAGACGACCTGCGAGGCCGCGAAGGGCCAGGGCCTGCGTCGTCTCGGACTATTCGGCACGAAGTTCACGATGCACGCGGGCTTCTACCAGAAAAGGTTTTCCCGCGAGAGGATGACGCTCGTCCTGCCCGACGCCGCCGAACAGGACTACATCCATGACAGGTACATGGGCGAGCTGGTCAACGGCATCTTTCTTCCAGAGACGCGAGCGCGCCTGCTTGAGATAGCGCGGCGGCTGAAAGAAGAGGAAGGGATTGAGGGGTTAATCCTGGGCGGGACGGAACTGCCTTTGATTCTGCGCGAGACGGACGCCGACGCCGCGGGTCTTCCACTGCTCGACACCACGCGGATTCACGTGAAGCGCATCGTGGAGCAACTGTTGTCGTAGCCCGCGCGCCCGTCAAGGCCGCCCGTCAGAACGCGAGTCAGCAGTCGTCTTATGTTAACGTTTCGTGCTCTTTCGTGTGGCTTCGTGGATAAAATCTGCTCGGCCACTTAACCCCTTTTGACGTTATGCTGACACTCGACTTCATCCGCCTGGCCGAGGCGCGCATCCGCCCCTTCGTCCACCGCACGCCGGTCGTCACCTCGCGCACCTTCGACCGACTGGCGGGCCGCCGCGTCTTCTTCAAGTGCGAGAACTTCCAGCGCGCGGGCGCGTTCAAGATGCGCGGCGCGACCAACAAGATTCTCTCGCTCTCGGACGAGGAGCGCGCGCGCGGCGTCGTCGCCTTCTCGTCGGGCAACCACGCGCAGGCCGTGGCGCTGGCGGCCCGCGATGCGCGCGTGCGCGCGAGTATCGTGATGCCTTCGGATGCGCCGCGCACGAAGCTCGCGGCGACAAAGGGGTACGGCGCGGAGGTCGTGCTCTACGACCGGCAGCGCGAAGACCGCGAGGAGGTCGCGCGCCGCCTCGGTGAGCAGGATGGGCTGGCGGTCGTCCCGCCGTTCGACGACTACCACGTCATTGCGGGGCAGGGAACGTGCGCGCTCGAACTTCTCGAAGACGTGCCCGACCTCGACGCGCTCCTGACGCCCTGCGGCGGCGGCGGACTCTTCGCCGGTGCGAGCACTGCGGCGCGAGGGCTGCACCACCATATCCGCTGCTTTCCCGTAGAGTCGGAGCTGTCGGACGACACGCGGCAGTCGTTCCTCAAGGGCGAGCGCGTGACGATCCCGCTGCCCGCCACGGTCGCCGACGGAATGAGAACGCAGACGCCCGGCGCGCTCACCTTCCCCGTCCTTCGCGAGAACGCCGAGGACGTGCTCACGGTCTCCGAGGATGAGATCATCGAAACGCTGCGCCTCATCCTCTTCCGCATGAAGATACTCGTCGAGCCGACCGGCGCGGTCGCCGCCGCCGCCGTCCTCTTCAAGAAACTCCCTCCGGACATCGAGCGGGTCGGCGTCGTCCTCTCCGGCGGCAACCTGGACGCCGACGCCCTCGCGCGCTTCGTCCACCCGACGATGGCCTGAGCCGAAGCGACAGCGCCGCGCGCGGGTGCTAAAATGTTCTGCACAAGAAACGGAGTAGAGAAGCTTGAGCCGCGAGCTGAGAGTCATCAACAACACGCCCACGCAGCGACCGCCCCGCGGGCCGAAGCCCGAATGGCTACGGATCAGGATCGGCGACCCGACGAACCAGAACGCCGTGCTGAAGCTGATCGAGGGCCTCAACCTCCACACGGTCTGCCAGGAGGCGCACTGCCCGAACATCTTCGAGTGCTGGACTGACCGCACCGCGACCTTCATGATCGGCGGCGACATCTGCACGCGCCACTGCGGCTTCTGCGCCGTCTCGAAGGGCGCGGCCCCGCCGCTCGACCCCGAAGAGCCGCGCCACGTCGCCGAGGCAGTCCGTCATCTCAACCTCGCGCACACCGTCATCACCTCCGTCAACCGCGACGACCTCGCCGACGGCGGCGCGGCGCACTGGGCCGAGACCATCCGGCAGGTGCGCGCGCTCAACCCCGTCTGCCGCATCGAAGTCCTCATCCCGGACTTCAACGGCGACCGGGAAGCGCTCGACACCGTGCTCGACGCCGAGCCGGACGTGCTCAACCACAACACGGAGACCATCGCGCGCCTCTACCGGCGCGTCCGCCCCGACGCGAAGTACGAGCAGTCGATGACACTCCACAGCCGCGCCGCCGCGCGACGCGACCGCGAGGGGCGCGGCATGATGACGAAGAGCGGCATCATGGTCGGACTCGGAGAGATGTTCGCAGAGGTGGTCGAGCTGATGAGGGATTTGCGCGCGGCCTCCTGCGACATCATGACCATCGGCCAGTACCTCCAGC
>JALZHC010000599.1 GCA_030914105.1 Acidobacteriota bacterium | reverse complement strand
GCCGCCAGCCGACCTCGCGCGCCGACTCGCCGCGCGCGCGGTGCGAGAGGAACATGAAGGCGAAGACGCTCGCGACGGGGAACAGAAGCCCCGCCGCGCCGTCGCCCGCGAGCGCGAAGACGACCCACTCGCCGATCAACACCGACACGACGACCGACGCGATCTCCCACGCCGCCAACGCCCGGTCTTCCGATTGTGGATTGTGGATTGCGGATTGCGGATTGGTTGAAGATTGATTCATCGGCTCGTCAGTTCAACAGTTCATCGGTTCATTGACCCATTGATTAATTTCTTCGTTGAATCAATGAGCCGATGAATCAATGAACCAATTCTTTTAATCCGCAATTGCCCTGGCTCACTTCACGTTGAAGCGGTACGCAGCGCCTATCTGCTGGAGCGTGCGGCGCGAGTCGCCACGGCTCGCGTGGACGGCGTAGACGCGCGCCTCGTGCTCGCCTGCGGGCAAGGGGGCGAGCACGAAGACGTAGCCGTGGCGCTCGTCGGGCGCGAAGCCTCTGGCGGAAACGTCCGGACGCGGCTGGTCGGCCAGTGAGTCCGCGACGAACTGGCCGTCAACGTAGAGCTGAACCTCGACGGCCTCGCCCGCGCGCGCGCGGTCAACGACCCAGCCGCGCACGCTCGAAGCGTCTGCGTTGTCGAGCGAGCCTGTGAAGAATGGGTGGAACGAGACCGAGTGCGCGTAGACGGCGAGCGCGGCGACGAAGAGCAGATCGAGCGTGAGCTTGGCGAGGAGGAGCGTCGCGAGACGCCTGCGCGCGGCGGTGCCGGGCGCCGGGACTTGCGCGGGAAAAGGAACACGGAGACTGGCCTCTCGGCCAACGGTCTCCGTGTCCGTCTGCCCAAGCGCTGCGGCGTCGCTCATTGCCCGCGGTAGCCGTTCGCGTTCGTGTCCTGATAGGCAAGCGTGTGGCGCGGCGTGATGACGGCGTCCGCCGGCAGGTTGGCCTTGAGCCTGACCGTCACCTGCAAGACCTGCGTGTCGCCCGGCGCAAGCTCGGCCACGCGCCAGACGAAGCCGCGACCGCCGCCCACGTCCTGAAGGGTCAGCTCCGGCGACGAAGAGACGAACTCCAGAGCGTCGGGCAGGAACTCCGTCACGGTGAGATTCTTGGCGAGTCCGCCGCCGTCGTTGACGAGAACCAGCCGGTAGAAGATCGTGTCGCCCGGCTTGACCTCCGAGTTCGGAAGCTCCGCCCGCACGCGCACGCGCGGCGTGGCGACGGTGAGCACGGTCGAGTCCTCGCTGGCGATGCGCCCCGTGGCATTCATGGCGCGCGTGACGAGGTTATAGGCGAACTGCGTGCGGTCGGGCGTGTTGCGCGGAATGTCTACGCGCAGGAGGACTGGGAACTGTCCGCCGCGCGGGTCGAGCGCGGGCGTCTGCGTCACGGCAGGCTCGCCGTCCTGATGCCGCCCGTCGCCATTCGTGTCGGCGTAGACCGTGGCCTGCGGCGCGCCGGGCGCGACGACGCGAAGCTCGAAGCTTTCGGGATAGTTCGAAGGGTTGCGGACGATGAAGGGGACGTACATGGTGTCGCCCGGCGTCGCCGTCAGGCCCTTCGAGACGGCGTCGACGCGCGCGCCTGAGACGTGGCCGACGTTAATCGTCGGCCCATCGAAGTTCGAGGGGATGAAGAGGCTCTGCGTGCGCATCGTGCCTCGGCCCACGGGCCTGTTCGTGCCGGCGAGCGCTTCGGGGACGGCGCGCAGCGTGACCGTGATCTCGCGGTTGTCGCGCGACTCCAGATCGCCCAAAGACCAGATGGCCGTGCGCGAGGGGCGGTCGTAGGAGATGGGCGCGGGCGTGGCGCTCACCAATTCAAAGTCGGGGTTGAAGACGAAGTCGGCGCGCGTGGTCTTGGCGGCGGCGCTCCCCTGGTTGCGCACCGAGATGCGCTGCGTGAAGGTGTCGCCGGGCTGCACGTTCTCCTGGAGCGCGTTCGACGAGGCCGCGAGCGCGGCGGCGACGACGGTGAGCGAAGCGTCGGCGACGCGCGTCACGGTGGAGTCGGCCTGCGAGGCTGCGCGGACGAGGAAACGCTGCTGCTGGTTGTCGGGCGTACTCTCCGGCACGCGCGCGTTCAAGGTCACTTCGAGGCTCGCGCCGCGCTGCATCTGCGGCGTGACGAAGATGGGCATGCCGGTGTCGCTCGCGCCCTGGCTGAAGGTCGGCTGGTACTCGGCGGGCAGGTCTGTCTCAAGCCGGAACTGATCCTCCTTGTTGCCCGCGTTCGTGATGAGGAGCGGCAGTTGAATGACCTGACCGGGCTGCGCGGCGATGGCCGCGCGCCTGAGCGCGAGCTGGAGGTCGGGCACCTGCCGAACCGTGATGCTGAAGCCGCCCTGCGCGTCGCCCGCGCTTGTCGGCGGGGGCGCGACCGAAGGAGTGACCGAAGGCTCCGGTATGCGCGCGGGAGTCGGCGCGGGAGTCGCAACGGGAGTCGCCGCGGGCGCGGACGAAGTGCCGCGGTTGGCGGCAACGTTCGTCTCCGTGCGCGGGACTCTGGTGGGCTGCGGAGTCGGGGTCGCGGCGGGCTGCGTCGTCGCGTTCGGGTTCAGGTTGTTCGCGCGCGCGCCTCTTCTCCCGCCGGTCGTGCGGGGCCGGCTCTCGTTGCCTTCGCCGCGGATTGTGAGCGAAGGCGTGTTGGAGTTGTTGCGTGCGATTTGGGTCGGCGTCGGTCGAGGGGTGGCTGCGG
Organism: Acidobacteriota bacterium; assembly: GCA_030914105.1. Lineage (GTDB taxonomy): Bacteria > Acidobacteriota > Blastocatellia > Pyrinomonadales > Pyrinomonadaceae > QHXN01. The sequence goes on along the minus strand of JALZHC010000599.1, from coordinate 775 downwards.
GGCGCGCGGGCGTGGGCGTCGGAGTGGCGCGCGCAACCTCGGTCGGCGTAGCAGTCGTGCGCGGGGGCGGCTGCGTGCGCGCGCTCGCAGAGGCGTTTGGCCGCTCCTGTTTCGCCTGCTGAAGCTCGCTCTCGTAGATGTCGACGAAGGGCGTGTCCTTAATCGTGCGCAGGCGCTGCGCGACCTGGTCGGCATCCTGAAAGCGGCCCAGCTCGATGTAGGAGCGACCGAGCCAGAGGAGCATCAGGTCGGCGATGAAGCTGTTGGGATGGTCTTTGAGAAAGTCGCGGAAGACGGTCGCGGCCTGCTCGTATTGCCCCTTGGCGAAGAGCGAGCGCCCGCGGTTGAAAACGTCCTGCTCGGCCTGCGAGGGCGTGTCGTCCTGCTGTGCGGGCGTCGAGGCCGCGCGGACGGCAGCGGCAGAAAAGGGGGCGAAGACGAGCGCGGCGACAAGCAAGGCCGCGCCGATTCGATTCCACTTGCTCAAAGTTGTTCCTCCGAAGGGCAGGTGCGAGTCTAAACGAATTGTCCGGTTACGTCGGGCCGCGGGGCCGCGCGGCCTCGTGTGAAACTTTGGCTTCGGACGCGCAGGATAATACAGCCTCGCGGGCGTGGCCGACAAGGCGCTCGGACGGGAGAGCGTGCGAGGGCCTTACTTTGTCGCGGATTTTATTTGCGCCGCGCGGCCCGCTTCTATTTTCGGCCCTTGCCCGCGCGTGGGACTTCGACGCGGTCGCCAGCCTGAAGCTGCGGGTCGGGCACGGCCCCGGCCTCG
>JALZHC010000598.1 GCA_030914105.1 Acidobacteriota bacterium | reverse complement strand
GTGCGGGACTGTGAAGGGGTGGAAGTCAATCTCGCCGACGCGAAAGTCCCGGCTCGAAGAAATCTCGACGGTGCGGTCGCGCAGGGCTTCGGCGCGCTTGCGCGGCTCGTCGGAGCTTCGCGAACGCTCGCCGATGTAGGCGTCGCGCGTCGCGGCGGAGATGTAGACGGGGCACTCCAGAGACTTCAAGAGCACGCGCAGGCCGCCCGCGTGATCCGAGTGCTCATGAGTGATGACGACGCCGTCGAGTCGTGCGACATCCTCGCCGACGAGCGCGAGCCTCCTCACAGTCTCCTTCGCGCTCAAGCCGGCGTCGACGAGCACGCGCGTCTGCCCCGCGCAGATGAGCACGGCGTTGCCGGTCGAGCCGCTGCCGAGGACTGTGAGTCTCATCTTGGTGAATGGTGAACGGTAAATGGTGAATGGTAAACCGCAGTTGAGCGCCGTCCGACTTGATGGTTAGTCCAGAGCATAACGAAAGCCCGATGACTATTCACCATTTACCATTCACCATTCACGGCTTCTTCTCTTCTTCGCTTCGCCAGACCGTGCCGTCCGCGAACTCGACGCGCGTGAGGCGGACTCTCTGCTTGCCGGCGGTCAGGTGGCGCGTGCTCTCGTCGGGGCCGATGAGAACCTCCTTCGAGAGCGAGAGCGTCGCGCCGGGCGCGACCTGCTGCTTCGACTGGAGGCGGTAGCGCTTCAGCTCCTTGCCGCCTTCGGGGTCGAAGAAGACGTGATCCCACTCGACCGCGCGGATGGCCTTCGCGCCGGAGTTTTTGACCGTCAGGCGCGCCGTGTACTTGAAGACGTAGCTCGTCGTGCGCTTGACGCTTAGCGTGACGCCCGACTTGCCGCTCTGCACCACTTCGACCGGCGCGTAGCCGTCGTACTTCCACTCGAAGCCGCCGACCTCGACGCCGGGCGCGCCGCCCTTGTCGCCGCCCACTTGCGCCGACGCGAGCGCCGCGAGCGCGCAGAGAAGGAAGGTTACTTTCAGCGTCGCTCTCATCCGCCTCTCCCGCAGGGGGTGACAAACTTCGCTCGGCGTCGGGCCGTTCGGAGCGCGCGGCCCCGTGCCCCGCCGCCTACGTCTTTCAAACCTCCAGCCGCGCGCGGTCAACGCGGAAGCCGTTGAGGTCGCCCAGAGCGCCGACGGCGAGCGCGTCGGTGCGGAAGAACTCTGTGGCGACGCGCAAGAGGTCTTCGGGCGTGACAGCCTCGACGCGCGCGATGATCTCGTCGGGCGGGATGCGCCGCCCGTGGATAATCTCCTGGCGCGCGAGCGAGCCGGCGCGCGCGCTCGTCGACTCAAGGCCCAGAAGGATTGACGCGACGGCCTGATCCTTGACGAGCCGCAGCTCGTCCTCGCCCACCGGCTCGCGAAGGACGCGGCGCAGCTCGGCGAGCGAGAGGTCGAGCACTTCGTCGAGGTGTTCGGGCGAGGTGCCGGCGTAGATTTGGAAGAGGCCCGCGTCGGTGAAGTGGCTCCCGGCTGCCCCGACCGAGTAGGCCAGGCCGCGCTCCTCTCTGATGCGCTGCCAGAGGCGCGAGCTTGTGCCGCCGCCGACCACGGAACTGAGCAGGCTCGCCGCGTAGCGGTCTTCGTCGCGCGCCGAAGGGAAGGGCGAGGCGAGAATCAGGTGCGCCTGCTCAAGCTCCTTCTTGCGCCGGACGAGGATGGGCGCGGCCGCGTCGGGTCGGCCCCCGCCCGACTCCTCTTGCAGTGAATCCGTCGCGCCTTGACCGTCGAAGGCGCGCGCGGCCAGCTCGACCAGCTCTTCGTGCCGGACGTTTCCGGCGGCGGCGACGACGAGGTTGCGCGGCGCGTAAGTCCCGGCGTGGAAGCGCGCGGTGCGTTCGTGGCCGAAGGTCGAGACCGTTTCAGCCGTGCCCTCGATGGGTCGGCCCAAGGGGTGGCCGGGGAAGTACGCGGCGTTGAAGATTTCGGCGAGGAACTCGTCGGGCGTGTCCTCGACCATCTTCATCTCCTCGATAATGACGCGCTGCTCGCGCCGCATCTCCTCTTCCTCGAAGCGCGGGCGCGAGAGCATGTCGGCGAGGAGGTCGAAGGCCGGCGCGAGCGCCGTGTCCACGACCTTCATGGCAAAGCCGGTCAGCTCGTGCGTGGTGAAGGCGTCGAAGTGGCCGCCGAGGCGGTCCGATTCGACCGCGATGTCGAGCGCGGTGCGGCGCTCGGTGCCCTTGAAGACGGCGTGCTCGATGAAGTGGCAGATGCCGTTCCATTCGGGCGACTCGTGGCGCGAGCCGCGCCTGACCCAGACGCCGAAGGTGCAGGAGCGCAAAGACGGCATCCGCTCCGTCAGGACGGTCAACCCGTTCGGCAACCGCGTCGCCTGAACCTGCTCGGTAACCTGTTCGACCATTCGTGAAACTTCTGCGGAAAACCCCTTCGGCTGGGACGCCTCGGCGCGGCGTCTTGAATTCTTTGACCCGACATCGTAGCACTCCGAAACCGGGCCGGGCAAACCAGCCGGCCCGCAGCGCGCATCTCAGCCGCAGATTGAAGCAAACCCGCTTGACACTGTTTGCGCGGTTGGCGGAAAATGCTTCCTCCGCCGCAGAAGCGGGTGAGACACAGCAAGGGTCAACTCCCCAAAGAGTGTCGCTCGAACGACGCCGGGTTCGGAGCCGTCAACCCAGAGACGAGAGCTTCCGACCCTCGCCCGGACGCCGCCCTGGACACAGTCGAGACGGAAGGGTTCGCTTCGGGGTCGGGCGCGCGAGGCCGGCTGCGGGGCGAGCGCGGAGGTTTTGCTGCGATGAGAAAATTCTACTGGCGCACCGGACTCGTGCTGCTGGCGGCGCTCTTCGTCGCCGAGTCGGGCGCGTCGCGCGCTGCGGCGGCGACCGGGGCGGGCGGCGAGCGCCGGAGCAGTCTGGGGACGATCAGCGGCACGGTGCTCGACAGCCGCGGCAACCCGGTGGCCGGCGCGCTCGTTAAAATCCTGCGCGACGGCTTCAACGAGGTCGTCAAGGAGACGAAGAGCGCGGCCGACGGCAGCTTCGTCGCACGCGTCACGCCGGGCCGCTACCTCGTGCGCGCGCTGGCCGAAGGCTTCACGCCCGCGACCTTCACCTCCGTGCAGGTCACGCCCTCGACCGAACTCGTCTACCGCTTCAACCTCCAGCCCGTGGGCGAGGGGCGCACCGCCGCCGAACGCCGCCCCGACCGCGACAACCCCAAGTTCCGAATCCGCGCCGCGCAGGCCCGCCGCACGATCTTCAACGCCAACGGCGACGAGGACGCGACCGTCAGCAAGGCTCTCGACCGCATGGCCGACGAGGAGCAGGCCGCCGACGAAGCCTCTCTGAGCGCGGACGACCGCGCCGTCGCCGCCGAGCAGAGCGCCGCGCGCGACGAGAAGAGGTCGGGCCGGACGCGCACTCAAGGGTACGTCGAGACCTTCTTCGCGGACTCGGCGACGCCCGGCGTCGGCTCTTATGCCGGCGTCAACTTCGCCGTCTCGA
>JALZHC010000098.1 GCA_030914105.1 Acidobacteriota bacterium | reverse complement strand
CCGCGCGTCGCCATCGAGCGGATGAAGACGCCTGGGTCGAGTCCGAGCGTCTGCATTCTGATTCGGTCGCCGAGGATTGCGCCGCCGGAAAAAGGGCTGGAAGGATCGACGGCGACGATGCCGACGCGCTCGCCGCGCTGACGATAAACGGCAGCGAGGCGGTCAACCAGCGTCGATTTCCCCGCGCCGGGCGAGCCGGTGATGCCGACGACGAGGCCGCGCCCCGTGTGCGGGAAGAGGGCCTTCAACAGCTCCGCCGAATCGTCCGCGCCGTCCTCGACCTTCGAGATGGCACGCGCGACGGCGCGCGCGTCGCCCGCCAGCACTTTGTCAATCAGTTGCGCGATGCTCATCGCCGGGTCACACGTTGCTCAAAATCTGTTTGGCAATGATGAGCCGCTGAATCTCGCTCGTGCCCTCGCCGATGGTGCAGAGCTTGGAGTCGCGCCAGAACTTTTCGGGCGGATAGTCTTTGGTGTAGCCGTAGCCGCCGTGAATCTGTATGGCCTCCTCGCTGACGCGGACGGAGACTTCGGAGGCGTAGAGTTTCGCCATTGAAGACTCCTTGGTCACCTTCTTGCCTGCGTCCTTCAACGCCGCGGCGCGGTAAGTCAGCAGGCGCGCGGCCTCGATCTGCGTCGCCATGTCTGCGAGCTTGAACTGGATGGCCTGAAACTCCGCGATGGCCTTGCCGAACTGTTTGCGCTCCTTTGAGTACCTGACCGCCGACTCGTAAGCGCCCTGCGCGATGCCGAGCGCGAGCGCGGCAATCGAGATACGCCCGCCGTCCAAGACCTGCATCGCCTGGATGAAGCCCAAGCCTTCGGGGCCGAGCCGGTTCTCGTCGGGCACGAGGCAGTCTTCAAAAATCACGCTCGCCGTCTCTGACGCGCGAAGGCCCAGCTTGTCCTCCTTCTTGCCGGGCGAAAATCCCTTCATGCCCTTCTCGAAGATGAAGGCCGTGATGCCCTTCGAGCGCATGGCGCGGTCGGTCGAGGCCATGGCGACGCAGGTGTCGGCGTGGATGGCGTGCGTGATGAAGTTCTTCGAGCCGTTGACGAGCCAACTGCCGCCGCGCCTGACGGCGGTCGTGCGCGTGCCCGAAGCGTCCGAGCCTGCCTGCGGCTCGGTCAACCCCCACGCGCCGAGCTTCTCGCCGCGCGCGAGCGGGACGAGGAACTTCCGCCGCTGCTCTTCGGAGCCGAACATGTAGACGTGGTTCGAGCAGAGAGAGTTGTGCGCGGCCACACTGATTCCGACCGAGCCGTCAACGCGCGAAAGCTCCTCGATGATGGCGACGTATTCGACGTAGCCCATGCCGGCTCCGCCGTACTCTTCGGGGAAGATGACGCCCATCAAGCCCTGCTCGGCGAGCTTCGGCAGAAGCTCCGAGGGAAAGTGCTGCGCCTCGTCCCACTCGCGCACGTGCGGCGCGATCTCGCCCTCCGCGAACTCGCGCACGCTCATCCTGACTTGCTGCTGATCCTCGTTAAGCTCGAAGTCCATAAAGTTCTCAAGCCGCCGGACGACTCTCTTTGTAATTGCCGCGGGCGCACTCGCGCGGCCCGCCCGCTCTTTCAAAATCTTTGCGGAAACCCTGCTGCACTCATTCTACTTGGAATCGCGCGCGCGGCGCGAGTCGCGGCGGCTCAGTCGATGCGCTTGAACTTGCCCTTCGAGTCGAAGGTGACGTGCTTGTGCGGCCAGTCGGGCGGGCTGCCGCGCTCGACGAAGAGCGTCCACTCCGGCGACTCGCCCTTGTAGCGGATGATCGGGTAAGAGAAGCTCGCGCTCGTGACCCGCGCGCCCTCAATGCCGGCGCGCTCGACGGCCTCCTTCGAGAGTGCCGGCAGCAGCGAGAGGTCTGCGGCCTTCAACTCGAAGAGGCTATCCGAGAGCGGGTTGTCGCCGATGAGCCTGACCTGCTTCGGCCCTTCGACCTTTCTGCGGCCCCTGTAGAGCGTGAACTCCTGCGCGCTCTGGCCGTCGGTCGAGACGACGGCCTTCGTGAACTCGCCGGCGAAGGTCAGCTCCATCAGCTTGAACTCGCCGCCGACAGCCTGCCGGATGGCTTCGAGCGACTCGCGCGGCAGCTCGCTCAGGAAGGGGTCGCGCGCCTCCTCGAAGGCGTCGGCGGGCGTGGCGGAGGCGAGCGCCTGACGCCCAAGCGTCTGCTCCCGCTCGAAGCGCGCAAGCTCTTCGAGCGTCCGCTCCATGCGCCGACGCTCGGCCTGTTGATAAGCGTAGCGCCCCCACGCGGCGAGCGCGCTCGCGACGATGAAGAGTACGAGCCAGACTTTTCTACTCTTGAACATGAGCGTCCGTCGTCGTCAGCGTGAAGTCCCGTCGAAAAGGTTTACCTGTATGGCCGCGCGCAGTCAGCGACGGGCCTTGTTCCCCGCCTTGCGACCTGCGGGTTTGGCCGCGGGCTGCGGGCCGCGGGCCGTCTTGCTTGCCTTCTTCCGGCCCGCCTTCGCGCCGCCTTTGAGACGCGCGACCTCCGCGGGCGCGAGGTGTCGCCACTTGCCGACGGGCAGACCTTCGGCCCTGACGGGGCCGATCCGCACGCGGCGCAGCTTCAGGACTGAGTGGCCTATCAGGTCGAACATGCGGCGTATCTGCTGGTTGCGCCCCTCGCGTAGGACGACCTCGAACCAGGCGTTCGTCTCGGTCTCGTCGAGCCTTTTGATCTCGGCGGGCGCGGTGCGCGCGTCTTCGTCGAGCCGGACTCCGCGCCGCAGACGTTCGACCTGCTCTTCCGAAGGCACGCCCTTGACCTTCACCTCGTAGACCTTGCGGACGTGGTTGCGCGCCGCCGTGACGTGGTTCGTCAGCTCGCCGTCGTTTGTCAGGATGAGCAGACCTTCCGTGTTGAAGTCGAGGCGACCGACGGGGTGGAGTCGTCCGAGCGACGGCGGCACGAGTTCCGTCACGAGCGGTCTACCTTCCGGGTCGGCGAGCGCCGTGAGGTAGCCGCGCGGCTTGTTGAGCAGCACATAAACCTTCTCGCGCGCTTCGAGCAGAGGATTAATCAGACGCCCACGCACCTTGATGTGGTCGCGCGCGGGGTCGGCCTTCGTCCCCAGCTCGCGCACCGTCTCGCCGTTCACAGTCACCTCGCCCGCCTCAATCAACTCCTCGGCGTGGCGGCGCGAGGCCAGCCCCGCGGCGGCGATCAACTTTTGTAGACGCTCTTCCATGATTCAGAGGTCAGAGGTCAGAGGTCGGAGGTCAGAGGTCAGTGAAAGACAAGCTGCTCTTCACTGACCTCTGACCTCCGACCTCTGACCTCTGTTTTAAGCTTCGCCGCCGCCGGCCAAATCCTCGAAGTCCTCGACGTTCGGAAGCTCCGTTAAGTCCCTGAGGCCGAATTGCAGAAGGAACTCTTTCGAGGTGCCGTACATCATCGGGCGGCCCACCGTCTCCTTGCGGCCCTTGGCGATGATGAGGCGCTTGTCGAGAAGCGTCTTGATGGCCGACGAAGACTGCACGCCGCGTATCTCCAGAATTTCGGGAACAGTGACCGGCTGCTTGTAGGCGATGACGGCGAGCGTTTCGAGCGCGGCGATGGAGAGCTTGGCCGAAGGCTTCGACTTGAGGTAGGCGCGTATGTGCTCGTGGTGTTCGGGGCGCGTGGCAAACTGCCAGCCGCCCGCAAGCTCCCTGAGCATCAGGCCGCCGCCGCGCTCGTTGAACTCCTTGGCCAGAGCCTCGACCGCCACGCGCACCCAGCCCTTCTCCTCGCCGAGCAGGTCTGCCAGGGCCTTCAACGGCAGCGGTTCGTCGGAGACGAAGATGAGGGCTTCGCAGACCGACATCAGCTCGGCCAGCTCGCGCGGCTGGCCGCCCGGCGCGACCTCGTCCTCTGATGCGTCGCCTTCGCCCGCGGCCTGCGCCTCCTCGCGACGGCGCGCAAGCTCTTCGGCGCGGTCTTCGGCGTCTGCGTCGTGGATGACGACCGCGCCCTCTTCGTGCTCCTCTTCGACGCCGGGCGCGCGCCCCACGTACTCGGCGGCGAACTCCGCCGACTCGAACGAGGTCGTCCCGCTCACGTCAACGTGTTCGAGCGGGTTGTCGTTCGGTGTGAGTGGGCTTTCCTCCGCCGCGGCGTCGCCGTTCGTCTCATCATCCGGCAAGGCTTCGAGCGCTTCGTCGAGTTCCTCGACGGCCCCCGCCGGCTTCTTGCTGTTCTGTTTGCTCATCTCGGTTTGTAGGTCTTCAGGCGCTGACGCGCGCGATGATGTCGCCGAAGGTCTGGCGCTGGAAAAGCTTGATCTCGGTCGTGCGGACGAGTTCGAGGATGGAGAGGAAGGCGAGAACGAGTTCGCGCCGGGTCGCGGCGCGCTCGAAGAAGTCGCGCAGGTTCAGCTCGCCCGCCGAGAAGATCATGTTGCGGAGGCGTTCGAGCATCTCGGCCATCGAGACCTCCTCGCGCTCGATCTCCATCAAGACCTCTTCCCTTCGGCGCGCGAGTATCTGCTGAAAGACGCGCAGCAGGTCGAACGCGCCCGCCGCGACCTCCGGGTTCTCCTTGTCCGTCTCCAGAGGTGCGCGCGTGTAGACCGCCTGCTCCACGGTCGCGCGCGACCAGAGCATCTCGGCGGCGGCCTTGTACTTCTGGTGTTCGAGCAGGCGCTCGACCAGATCGCGCCGCGGGTCAAGCTCCTCCAACTCTTCCTCGCTCATCGTCGGGTCGCGCGGCAGAAGCATCCGCGACTTGATTTCGATGAGCGTCGCCGCCATGACGAGGAAGTCGCTGGCGACGGTGATGTCCATGCCCTGCATCATGCGCAGGTAGCTGAGGTAAACGTCTGTGATGCGCGCGATGGGGATGTCGTAGATGCTGACCTGCTCTTGTCGGATGAGGTAGAGCAGGAGGTCGAGCGGGCCTGCGAACTCGCCGAGGACGAGCTTCAGCTCTTCGCCGCTGCGGTCGGCGACGATCTCCGGCGTCGCCCCGACGACGTTGATGTGCTGCCCCTCAGCGGCGCTCGCGACCGTCTCGGCCTCGGCTGACTTCAAAGCCTCCGGCTGCTCTTCTGACAACTCTCTCGTCAACTCTTTTAAGCCCCCACGATTCCCATGCGCTCTTTCACCTCGCGCATCGTCTCGCGCGCGATTGTGCGCGCCTTGTCCGCGCCCGCGGCGAGTATCAGGTGCAGCTCCTCGTCGCCGATTGACTTCATGCGCTCCTGGAACGGGCGCAGGAACTCGATTGTCACGTCGGCCAGCTCCGACTTCAACTGCGCGTAGCCGCGGCCCTCGAAGTGCGCTTCGATCTCTTCGGAAGACCTGGCCGTGAGAAGCTGGTAGACGGTGAGCAGGTTCGTGATGGCCGGACGCGACTCGTCGAAGCGGATTTCGGTGCCGGAGTCTGTGACGGCGCGCTTGAACTTGCGGCGGATGGCGTCGGCGTCGTCGACGAGCATGATGCTGCCGTTGAGGTTCTCGTCGGACTTCGACATCTTCTTCGCGGGGTCGTCTAAGGCCATGATCTTCGCGCCGACCTTCGGGATGTAGGCGTCGGGCACGCGGAAGGTCTCTCCGAAGTCGCGGTTGAAGCGCTCGGCGATGTCGCGCGTCAGCTCAAGGTGCTGGCGCTGGTCGTGGCCGACGGGCACGAGGTCTGTCTGGTAGAGGAGAATGTCGGCGGCCATCAGCGCCGGGTAGGTCAGAAGGCCCGCGAGCACGTTCTCGCGCTGCTTCCTGGCCTTGTCCTTGAACTGCGTCATGCGCTCAAGCTCGCTGATGCGGACGACGCAGTTCAGAATCCACGCCAGCTCCGCGTGCTCTTGAACGTCCGACTGCACGAAGACCGTGGAGACCGACGGGTCAATGCCCGCGGCGAGATAGATGCGCGCGACCTCTTTGGTCTTGGCCGCGAGCAGCCGTGGGTCTTGCGGGATGGTGATGGCGTGCAGGTCGACGACGCAGAAGAAGCTCTCGTACTCGTGCTGCAAGGCGACCCAGTTGCGCAGCGCGCCGAGGTAGTTGCCGATGTGCAGGTTGCCGGTCGGCTGTGCGCCGCTGAAAATTCTCTTTGGCATTGAACCACTCACTCTTAAAAACTGTAGCGCCGCCTGCCAGCGTTAAAGCGCCACCAGATAATTGATGAGGCGGGCGAAGGGCGCGAAGATCGCGCCGAACCAGCCGAAGTACAGAAAGACGAGCAGGATGATGAAGCCGTAACGCTCCAAAAACTCCAGCGTGGGCTGCGAGCTGGCCGGCAGAACCGAGTAGAGAACCTTGCTCCCGTCGAGCGGGGGGAACGGCAGCAGGTTGAAGACGGCCAGCGACACGTTCATCCGCAGAGAGTACTCCAGAAAGAGCGCGACCGGCTCGCGCACCGACTCCAGCAGCCCGCCCTCCGCCGCGAGGCCCGTGTACTGGATGACCTTGATGACGACCAGCGTGACGACGGCGATTGAGACGTTCGCCATGATCCCTGCGAGCGAGACCATGACGTTCGCCGTGTCCTTGTTGCGCCAGCGCAGAGGGTTCACGGGCGTCGGCTTGCCCCAGCCGATGAGCATGCGCGCGTAAGCTCCGCCCATCGCGCCGTAGATGAAGCCGACTATGGGGATGAGCAGCGTGCCGATGGGGTCGATATGCTTCGTCGGGTTGAGCGTGACGCGGCCCAGCATGTAGGCCGTGTCGTCGCCGAACTTGTGAGACATCCAGGCGTGCGAAGCCTCGTGCGCCGAGATGGCGAACAGCAGCACGACGAGATAGATAATCAGTTGTCCGAGGACATCAGTCGGCATATCTTGACCCGACGAAACCGAAGCGCGCGAAGCGAGAAAAAGTAGCACGCAAGGTTTGAAAGAGCAATCGGCGGCCAGCTCTCAGCAGGGTTCATTCGTTCTTGAGCTTGGAGTGAGTAAGACTCAACGCAGAAGCGCAGAGTTCGCCGAGGGGGGCGCAGAGGAACAGAAAGCTCAACCCTCTGCGCTTCCTCCGCGTCCTCTGCGCTTCTGCGTTGAACTTCAATGCGCTTCATACTCAAGATTAAATTGACCCTAAGCATCCAAACGCCGGCCTTCGGAGGCTATTTCAAAAGCGTCCCCTTGATGCCCAGCGGCAGGCTGAAGACTTCCTCGTTCGTGGCGACGACCATGTCGCCCGCGGCGCTGAAGGCGAGGCCGACGACGTTCATGCCGGAGACGACGAGGCTCGCTTCACTTCCGTCGGGCGCGATGCGTATGACGCCGCGCCGCCCGCGGTATGACGCCGCGACGTAGAGGTTGCCTTCGCGGTCAAACGCCAGCCCGTTCGGCCTGCCCAGACCCTTGAAGAAGACGGAGACGCGCCCGTCGCGGTCAACGCGCTGCACCGCCTCGTGGCTCGACACGGTCGGCCCCGTCACGTAGAGATAATCGTCCGGCCCGAACGCGAGGTGGTACGCGGCCACAGAGGGTTCGAGCAAAGCCCACACGTCGGCCTCGCCGCGACCGTTGACGCGATGAATCGTGCCCGTTCGGTCGCCGACGTACATGCGCCCGACGCTATCGAACGCAAGCCCCGTCGCGATGCCGAGGTTGCGCGCGAACGGCACGACCTCGTGGAAAGGCGTGACGCGGTAAACCGTCCCGTCCATGCGGCTCGTGACGTACATCTGCCCGAGCGAGTCGAAGGCGATCCCAGTCGGGTTCGTGATCTCGCCCGTGACGCCCGACAGCTCGCCCGCCGAGTCAATCCGCATCAGAGACATCGGGATGCGCTGGCCGCGCGAGCCTGAGCGCGTCACGTAGAGCGAGCCGTCGTCCGGGTCGAAGGCGGGGTTGGCGACCAAGTGCAGGTCTTCAGCGAGCTTGCGCCCGACCGTCAGGTGCGCCGCGTTGCTGCGCTGCCCGTCCCCGCTTTCGAGGACGACTTCCACCTCGCCGCCCTCCTCGAAATCCTCCGGCACAATCGTCAGCACGCGCCACGGCGCGGCCCCGACCAGACGCGCCGCTTCGCCGCCGAACGTCGCCCGGCACTCGCGCAGATTGCTCGTGTCGTACCCCTCGCACTCGACCAAAACCTCGCCGCCCGGAAGCGCCGCCGCGGGGTCAACACGCACGATCTGCTCTTTCGACATCAAGCAACTCCGCCGACCGTCCGAGTCGCCGCCCGCCCATAGCGCCCACGCGGAAACCACTCGGCTTCCGAACTCGATTCGACGGCGACGACTGCACACGAAAAGTTGACTTCATGATACGACGGCCTTGCGCGGGCTGTCTATTAACAGAACCGCGAGGCTTCCGCGCGCGGTTCTGTTTTCTCTTGCATTCCCGGACATTGTGCTATAATCCGCCCAGGTTAAAGAGAAGGATGCCGCGGCCTCAAACGTGCGGCTCATTTTTTTGTCGCGCTGTTTTTTCAGACGGGGCCGCCGCGCGCTCACACCAGACGAAGTGTCTGCGCACATAGAGACATCGAAGCGTTTTGCAGCAGCGTCCGTTTTTTCCGCTCGCTTCGCTCTACTTCTAACTTGAGGACGACCGAGAGCACCGGCGAACTTTGAGGGCCGGTGCTCTCTCTGCTTTTTAAGCGGGACGCTGAAGGGGGCAGTCATCAGCAACGTACAGGGCAACACGCAAGGTCTGAAGCCGAACCAACTGCGGCGCATCGAAAAACTCTACTCGCGCCGCATCTCGCCGCAGCAGGTCGTCACGCCCGAGTTCGCGCGCCAGCTCTCCGAGCTTTCGCACGAGACGCGCCGCCAGATCGGCGCGCTCATCGACCGCAAGGGCTACGTCGAAGCGGTCGTCGTCGGCGACGCGCGCCGCATCGAGTGGCCCGACCTCAAGCGCACGCGCGTCGGCGAGGGGCGCTTCCGCGGCCTGCGCGCCGTCCACACGCACCTGCGCGGCGAGGAGTTGACGCAGGACGACCTGAACGACCTGGCGCTCCTGCGCCTCGACCTGATGGTC
>JALZHC010000005.1:12794-19569 GCA_030914105.1 Acidobacteriota bacterium | reverse complement strand
ACCCCAAAATAACAATAGCTCACTCCTAGCCCCTGCTTGCTTGCTTCAGTAGTTGTGGGTCTGCGCCCGCGAAGGAGTTCGGGGTAGTCCCCGACCAGCAGCACGCTCTCCCCCCCGCACGCCGCGGCTTGAGCCAGTCCGACGATGTCGGAGTCATGCGCCCCGCCGTCGCCCGCACGAATTTCAATCCGGCGCGTCTGCACCAGGCACGGGCCGCCGGGTGTGGGCGCCGATGGGGGCGGTAAGTACGAGGTCGTTTCCCTGACCGCTTGACAGACGTGCTCCCAGTCAGCCGCCGCGAACGCGCCCGCGCCCTCGAAGTTGAGCACCGCCTTCATCTCCTCTCCGTCGAAGACCGGGAAGCAAAGTTCCCAATCAATCGTGGTGTCGAACGGATCGTATAAAGGGTGGTTCCGCGTGTCCTGGACGGCGATGGCCTGTCGCGTGCGAAAGACCTGACCGATGACACCCGTGCGGTGTGCGACTTCGTAACCGGCCTCGCCTTCAGGGAGCACGGCGGCGGCGACGCGGTAGTCATGGCTGCGCGGGTCTTCCACAACCCACTGGCCGTACAGATACGGGATGGCCGACCTGAGACGGTCTAGACAACGGCGGAAGTTGTCAACTTGGTTCTCCATTTGCGTTCAATCCACTCGGTCGGGTCTGTTAACTCCGCTCTCCGTCGGGCGCATCAAGCGCCGTAACGCTGCACCCCGCCGTGCCGTTCGCTCGCGCTGTTTTGGTAGTCGCCGAAAATCTGTATCACCTGCTCCAACACCGACGACAACATGCGGAGGACTGCCTTCTGTAACTCCAGCCACTTCGTTGCATCGAAACGCTCAACGCTCCTGTCCCCTACGAGGTTGTAGTAGACCTGCGACAGCTTCGTCGCGGCGCTCGCAGCATTATCGCGTCGGGCATCGTGTGCGCCGAACTTGTTTCGGAATACGGTCAATTGCCCGAAGGTTTCTCCGTGTAGGACTTCGGCCACCTTCGTCAGCGGGTCGGGGAGCGGCTGCCCGCGCTTCCAGCGCCGGAGGTCGAGCGGCACCGATTCATCGAACACCCAGTACAGCACGATGATGAAGCTGCGAAAGTCGCGCTTCGATTTTACGGGGATGTGAATCTCGTGCTCGAAGAGTTCCTCCCAGGCCTCATGGGAAGGGTCGAAGAGACGAAAACTGGCGGATGACAGGCACGAATCGTTACACAGGCGCAACTGCTCCATTAAGAGTTTCCGCAGGTCTACGAGTTCGGCATCTGCGGCCCCGGCGGTCGCGGACGACTTCGCGGCCCCGGCCGACATCTGCCGGAGTTCTTCCAGATACGACTTCGTGGTTTCGAGTCGCGCCTGCAAGTCCTGCTGCTCGGCGAGCAGGTCGGCGTTGTCCTTGCTCATACGCCTGCGCACGTCGGCTGACCAGAGATTGTCGGACTCCATCAACTGCCGGGCGACCTGCTCGAACTGCTCCGAGTTACGCTGGCAGGTGCGGATTAGCTGGTCGAAGCGACCGAGCATCTCTGCGTCGGCGAGGTGGGCACTGCTGAGCGCGCCGATTGACTCCGCGGGGAAAGATTTTTGGCCGGGGGCAGTCCACGCCCGCAGCAGCCCCTTCGCGTCCTGAGACCGTATATCCAGGCTGTGCTTCAACGACGCGAACGTGCGGTCGGCCACCCGGCATTCGTACTGCGCCTTAGAGTCGTTGACGAGCAGGGTGCAGTAGAAGGTCAGGTACGCGCTCGCTTTGATGTGCTCAAGAACGTAGAAACGCGCTTCATCGGCCGCCCCCGCTCCCGCGGTGCTGTCGGGACCCTCGACGAGGATGCGTCCGCGGTAACGCCTCCCGCTATCCCTCACCGCGCACCTCAGTGCGGCCCTGACTCCCGGACACCGCCCGGCGGCGAACTCACGTTCGGCCCAGCCGTCGGCAGAGATTGGCGGCCCCGGATCGAAAGCGACTTCATTTGTCTTTTGGTTGAAGATACGGGCGGCTTCCTCGCCGTTCCCCGGCCCCAACGGCTCGGACGCGAATCGTGTGAGCTGGTCGAAAGCCGCGGTGAAGAGCGCGGCGGAGTGAGGCGGGGCGGCGAACCGCGTCTTGCCGCCGGCGGCCTGCGACGCATCAGCCCCGTCGGGCGGCGACACGCTGAACTCGTGGATGACTACGAAGTCATGGCCGGTCAAGACCTGCACGCCGTCGAGCGGCAGAAGGCTCCCGCCGATCTGATATCTGTTCGTCCAGTGGAAGGCCGGGAAAGGGTTGCGGCGCTGTCCGGGGTCTTTGGGCACTTCGCCGGGCGCGTCGTCGAAGTTCTCGCCGAACGTGCGCTTCATCCATCGCAGTCTGTCTTCGAGCCAAGCGTGGCCGGGGAAGTCGGGGTTGAGGGCCGACGGGTCGAAACCCGTGTTGATGGCTCCGCGGGCGCGGCCCCCCTCGCGCCCGAACTCGGTCAGGGCATCCAACGTGGCAGCGAGAAACTCCGTGGCGCTTTCCTGGTCACGGGCCCACCGGACGTTAGGCTCGGACTCGAACCAGAAGCCCGTAAGATGGTGAGCGCTGACAATCATAAACCTAAGAATCTTGCGTCTTCGGCTTCACCTCGCTGCCTGCACCCTGTCCCGGCGTCTCTTGACCGGGCCGCGCGTCCCTCGCGTCGCAGTTGTCGCGGCAGTAGGTAAAGGCGAGTTCGCTGACCTTGTGGTTGAAGATGCGGACTGCGTCCACGATGTCTTCCGGGTCGGAGGGGGTCAAGTCCTCGGCCTTGAAGGGCAACCAGAGGTCGTAGGGCGGGACGGGCAGCTCGCGGAAGCGGAGGGGGCTGCCCTTCTGAGTGCGCACCTGGATCACGACTTCGGCGAGGTCTTTGAGGTCGCGCCTGAAGACATCGGTGTTCTCCTCGTGCGAGGCGATTGACCCCAGCAGGTCGCAGACGGGCTTCAACTCCGAGGGATACTCCTCCGCCAACTCGCGCAGCTTGGCGGCCAGCGCGTCGAGGCTGATTCCGAGCAATTTATTCGCGTTCATGGTTAACACTCCTTCTCTCTTTCGGCCCTCGGTCAGGAGTCGGACTCCTGCGCCCAGCCGAAGAGTCTGCGATGGGAAGCGCCCAGCACCAGATCGGTTGTCATGCCCAGCACCCCGATGAGCGTCATCGCCGCGAAGATTTGCGGCACCATCAGGTAGCGCTGGGCCTTGATGATGTAGAAGCCGATGCCCGTGCGCGCCCCCACGATCTCGGCCACGATGAGGTACGTCCACGCCCAGCCGAGGCAGACGCGGTAGCTGTCGAAAATCTGCGGCAGCGCCGCCGGCCAGAGGACGCGATAGACGAGGTCGCGCCGTGGCGCGCCGAGCATCACCGCCGCCTCGTAGAAGTCGCGTCGCACCGAGTAGGCCGCGTCCTGGATCATCAGCGTGAGCTGGAAGAAGGCGCCGAGGAAAATGATAATCACCTTCTCCAGGTCGTCGCTCCCGAACCAGAGGATGCAGAGCGGGATGAAGACCGGCACGGGCATGTAGCGTATGAACCCGATGATCGGCTCGAAGAACTGGCGCACGCGGAGGTTGTGACCCATCAGAACGCCGAGCGGCGTGGCGACGAGCATCGCCGCGACGAAGCCCGCCATCACGCGGTAGCAACTGATGAGGATGTCGCCGAGTATGCCCTCTCTGGCGAACATTCCCCAGATGACAGGCGGCATCTGCTCAGGCGGCGGCAGAAAGACCTGCCGGACGGAGAAGCCGTGCGCGAGGACGGCCCACGCGAGGGCGACCCCCACGAAGGGTAGCACGCCGAGCAGCACGCGCAGCCTCAACCTCCGCCTGCCCTCTTTACTTTCGTAGCTCACGCGTCCCCTCCAGCGTCCGGCCGTGCGCCTGATTGCGCAGTAGGTGGAATATCTCGTACTTCATGTCCACGAACTTCTTCATGCTCCTCAAGGCCGGCGTGCGCGGGTGCGGGAACGGGACGTCGAGCTCGGCGAGTATGCTCGCCGGCCTCGCGGTACAGACGTAGATGCGGTCACCGAGCAGCAAAGCCTCGTCTATGTCGTGAGTCACGAAGACGACCGTCTTGTTTGACGCCTCGGTGATGCCGAGCAACTGCTCCTGCATCTCCATGCGCGTCTGCGAGTCGAGCGCGCCGAACGGCTCGTCCATCAGAAGTATCTTCGGGTCGGTCGCCAGCGCGCTGGCGATCGCCACGCGCTGTTTCATGCCGCCGCTCAACTGCGTGATGTACGCGTCCTCGAACTCCTCCAGACCGACCATCTGCGCGAACGCCCGCGCGCGCTCCCTCCGCGCCGCCCTCGTCCCGCGCATGTTGTAGCGCAGGCCGAACTCGATGTTCTGGATGACGGTCAGCCACGGGAAGGAGGTGTAAGATTGAAAGACCATGCCGCACGTCTTTCCCGGCTGGGTGACCGGCGTGCCGTCAACGAGGACGATGCCGGAACTGGGCGTCTCAAGCCCGGCGATGATACGCACCGCCGTACTTTTGCCGCAGCCCGAAGGGCCGAGGATGACGGCGAACTCCCCGTCCGCGATGTCGCAGGAGAAGTCTTCGAGCGCCGTCACGTGGCTGCCTTGACTCACGTAGGTCTTCTGCAGATGGCGGAGTCGGATAGCCTGCTTCGGCAGCCGCGACTGCATCTGCCCGCTCTCATCCATCCAACTCGCCCTCTTCATCGCAGAGCTGGACGGCGGGGCTGCCGATCAGCTGGTAGACCGCCCACGCCGGGTTGCGCGAGCCGAGCTTCTCGAAGTGGTCGCGTAGCGCGCAGCGCGCCGTCGTCAGCGCCTGCCCGACCGTGCTGGAACCGCGCCGCAGCTCGCGGTAGAAGGCCCCCCACAGAATCTTGCTCACGATGGGGTCGTGCTTGACCGGCAGAACGGTCACGACGCAGCCGAGCGTCCCCTCGTTGATAAGCATCGAGGTCAGCCCCTCGACGTCGGCCCACGCGTCGAGGTTGCGCGCGCTGCTGCACCCGTCGAGCACGAGCAGCGCCCCGCTCAGGAAGTCTTCGAGGCGGCGGACGGGGAGGCGCTGGCCGCTGAGGAGCAGCTCCCGGCCCGTGTAGTGGCCGCTGAAGTGGACGATGCGGAAGTCGTCTATCAGCTTGGCCGGGTCTTGCTGGAGGAGGTTGAGGATATCGTTAGGCGTGTTGGCGAGCTGCGCGTTGAAGGTGCGCGCCGCGCCGCGGTCGGGGTCGCCGAGCAGCGACGTGATCATGTTCAACTCCTCGTCCTGGAACGGGAGGTTCGTCGAGCCTTTGATGAGCAGCGCCTCGTAGGTCTTGTCCTTCTGGCCGGGCGGCGCCTGCTGCGGCTCGGTGGCGCGGCCAACGGCTGTTAGCTGCAGCAGGCCGAGCGAGCAGACCTCGCAGAGGAAGGGGCTGTGCCTCTCCCGCTTCATCCAGAACCAGGGGATGCCGAAGTCGTTCGAGAGGATGGTGACGGACTTGGTCGAGCGCTGGCGGACGCCGGCGTCGCTCGGCCCCAGCAGCCGGTCGAGCCGGTCGCGGATGGGGTTTGGCCTCCCCGCCTCGTTGAGGAAGAGGTCGTAGATGTCGCACCCGACTATCGAGATGGCCTTATCCACCTCTTCCTGCCGCTCCTCGGTGTAGGAGTCGGGCCGGTCTATGTAGCCCCCATCGTCGTAGAAGCTCGCGGAGATGCGCTGGAACTGCCTCAGGATGCTGTTGTACGTCCTCCGCTTCGCCTTGTTCATCTCAATCCCTGTGACGGGCGCGCTCGTGCCGCGCTGCGCCGGGTCGAGGACGGCGACCAGCAGCTGGTACCGGTTGTCCTCATCTTCGAGAAAGCGCGCGGTCTGCCCCTGCGTCCCGCTGCGCGAGCGCAGGGGGCTGATCGGGTCTCTCAGGTCGAGGCACATGAAGACCAACAGTACGTTCGATTGTTCCATAGTTCGGCCCTCAAGCGAGGTCTATCTGGAGGGGTTGTGAAGCCGGTCGAGTTCCGCCGCGATCCGGTAGAAGTCTTCGGCGGCGCGATCCCTCCGCGCGTCGGCGTCGAAGACGATTACTCGCTCCTCGCCCTTCAGGCAGAGGCTGTCGTGCACGCAAAGGCGTGCGCCCGCGCCGTCAGGCCCGTCCCAGAAGTAGCCGGCGCCGTCGCGGTGCTGGCGCGCGTACTCGTTGAGCGTCGAGGCTTCGGGGATACGCTCGGTAAGCTCGACCAACTCGGCCAGCCCCGGCGCCCTGTCGCGGTAGACGTTCTCCTCGCCGCTGACGAGTGGCACGCAGGTCGGGATGAGGTAGAAGGGCTTTTTGAAGCGCGCTTTCTCGTCGAAGTCCAGCGCCGTGTTGAGCGTCCCCTCGATGTGCTGCCACGTCAGGCGGAAGAACATCAGCACCACGTCGGCCAGGCGCACGGCGATGTCGGCCATCTGCCGCGTGCCCGACTCGCCGTCGAGGATGACGTAGTCGAAGCCGCGCTCCTTGCTCTCGAGTTCCATGAGCAGCTCGATGAGCACGTTCTCGTGTTGCTTCTGCACGACGAAGCGCGCGTCCGGGTCCGGCTTGGCGGGGAAGAGCGTGAAGTCCGGGTGGCACTTGTCGCCCCCGCGGACGCGGAAGCTCTCCATGAAGTCGTGGCCGGGCTTGATGCCGCCCCTGTCCACGTAGTCGCCGGGGGCCATCTGCTCGCGCAGGTAGTCTTGGATGCACGGCTCCCTGAACTGCTCCATGATCTGTTCGTTCGAGATGCCGAAGACGCGGTGCGTGCCCGCCGAGAACACGTCCAGATCAATGAGC
>JALZHC010000005.1:0-12784 GCA_030914105.1 Acidobacteriota bacterium | reverse complement strand
GGCGTCTCGATGCTGCCGACGTTTTCCGCCACCGACGCCAGGGCCGCCGCGATGTTGGCGGAGGCCGTGGTGCGGCCCGCCCCGCCCTTGTACGAGAAGCAGGTGATGACTTTCATACTGTTGCCGTAGGGTCTGCCGTCGGGTCAAGGTTAGAGATGTTTTCCTGAGTGCCCTTCGCACTCTTAATGAGTTTCCAAAGCTCCGGCATGGACTGCTTGTCGAGCAGGTCTTCGAAGGAGCGGCCCGGTCGCTCGAGGTACTCGGCGAAGAGGTACCTGAAGAGTACGTGCGCCAGCTGCCCGGCGTCCCAGCTTGGCAGGTCGAGCGGCTTCTGCCCGCCCACATCGTAGTCGCGGATGCTCTGGTATTCGCTCCTGAGCGCTTCGAGCTGGCTCTCGGCGCTCCTCCTCTTGCGGTCGTTCTTCGGGTCGAGGAGCACCGCCGAGGGCTTGTAGTTCTCCGCGTACTTTCTGATGACGACCAGCTCCTTGCAGCGCTTCGAGAGATCCTCCGCGACCTGCGCCTTCGTGAACTGTTTGGTGAACTCCTTGAGCCAGTCGCGGACGACCGCCGCGGCCCACGGCTCTTCCGGCAGCGGCAGGCCGTCGGCCTCGCCGTCGAGCCGCGCCCGCCCGCGCCCGCCCGCCTGAATCTTCAGCACGACCTCGGTGATCGCGGGCCGGAAGAGGTCGGTGAACTGGCGCGAGAACATCGCGACGGCCTTCTCCACGTCGAGCGTCGGCGGCTTCGGCGCCTGGGCCTGGAAGTCGTGCACCTTGACGAGGAAATTCTTGTAGGTCATCAAGGCGAAGATGGTGCGCTGCGTCGCGTAGAGGACGTAGGGCTGTTCTTTGGCGAACGACCAGAGCTGCCCGTCGCCCTCCTCCGTGACCTCGGGGCGGCGCGCGACCATGTTGACGTAGTGGCCGTTGAGCGAGCGCTGGAACTTCGAGATCAGCTTTTCGACGTCCGTCTCGTCGAAGCGCTCGCCCATGTCGTCGAGCGTCCGGGCGAGCAGGCCCGAGAGCGAGCGCACGACCAGCGGGTACCAGGCGTCGTCGTTGTAGACCGCCTTGCCGAGCGTCGAAGTGCCCAGCGAGTACTTGCGCGTCAGCGTGCGGAACAGCTCTTCGTTCTTCGACGCGTCGAGCTGGCTGCCGACGATCGAGGTCGAGACCAGGCTCTCCAGCTTGTCCGAGATGACATCAACCTCTTCGAACGAGACGAGCGACGGGACGAGCGAGCGGACGGCGGCGTACTGCGACATGTGGTAGACGTACTGGACGGCGACCTCCATCTGGTCAACGCGCTGCGTTATGTCCTCGAGCCTGCGCCCGCCCAGCTCCGTCACCTTCTGCACGAGCGACTCGGTCTCCGGCACCTGAAACTGCCGGAACTCCGAGTAGAAGCGCGCCTCGCACCACTCCGCCGCCTGCACGAGCGCCGAGTCCAACTCGCCGATGAGGTCTGCCGCCAGGGAGACGGCCGGTGGCGGCAGCGCCTCCTTGTTCCTGACGAGGTACGACCCGCGCCAGTCCTTCATGTCGTTGATGGTCTCGCAGGCCGTCCAGGTGAAGAAGAGGCGGTCTGTGTCCAGCTCGATGCTGCCGTCCTCGGGGCGCGCCGCGCGGCTGCGCGGGTCGGAGGTGAAGCCGAGGAACTTGCCGTTGTGGAGGACGCGGCAGTCGAGTGCGTAGCGCAACCCTTCGAGGATGACGAACAGCGCGGCGTCGCGCAGGTTCCCGACCCAGTCCGGCAGCGGCAGCCCCTGCGCGTTGTATCCCAGCCCGGCCAGCTCGTCGTTATACTGCTCGACCGCCGGGGCCAGGAAGGCCAGCGTGATCATCGCGGCGTCGAGGTTGGCCGAGTACTTGTACGCGCGATCCTTCGGGTCTTTCTTGTACTCGGTGTAAGGCTCCCCGCTGAAGAAGGCGAGGCCGTTGCCCTCCCCGCCTTCGTCTGTCTGCTGCCGCCGCAGCACGCGGTCAACCACCCTCTGCACGAGCGCTACGGTGGCCCGCCCGAACTCCTCGCGCCTCACCTCGGCGAAGAAGTCGCCCTCGAGGCCGTCCTCTTTGAACCACTCGTGGACGAGCAGCAGAATCATCCCGAACTCGCAGTCCTGGAGCGGCCCCTTCTTGTTGAACTCTTCCTTGTTGTCGCTGATCTGCGGCTCGTCCGGGTTGAGCGCGACGGCGCGGTCGAACATCACCCTCACGGCGTCGAGGACGCGCTTGCGGATCGGCGCCAGGTCTAAGTCGCCGGGGTTGGCTGTTTTTGTGATCACGGTCGCCACGGTCTTATCTCTCCGTTTTCCTCAGTTCATCCACCACTGACCAGTCAATCACCTGCCGGGGGTCTACGGGCTGTTTGATAGCGCCCGCCTGGAGCCACACCTCGTTGGCGTCCTTCGCCAGTTGCACGACGGGGCCGGGCTGATCGGCGGTACCGAAGGTCTTCAACTCGTCAGACAGGTCGGCGAGTTTGGCCCCCGCCGCCATGCGCTTGAAATCCTCGACGGGGACGTTGAACTCTTTGGACATGATCTGGGCGGCCTCGTCCGGGTGGTCGCGGCAGAAGGCGACGGCCTTCAGCCATGCCTTCTGCACGCGGACTATGCGATCCCTGCGCTGCGGCAGCAGTTCGCTATTGGCGGCGACGATACCGAGCAGCGTGCCGGGGGTGTCGCGGGTCGTAATAAGGACGTGACCGTTCGTGAGACTCTCGGCCTTGCTAATCCACGGATCCCAGGTGACGGCGGCGTCCACGCGGCCCGAGGTGAAGAGCTGCGCCGCCTGGCTCCCGTCGTCGGCGGGCACGAGGGTAAAGTCCTTCGGCCCCATGCCCTCGTTGCGCATCACGAGGAGAAGGAGGAAGTGGCTCGGAAGCCCCTCGGCGCACGCGATCCTCTTGCCGCGCAGGTCGGCGACCGTCTTGATGGCGTCGGAGGCGATGATGCCGTCGCCCCCGTAGGAGATGTCAGACTGCCCCACGACCGTCATCGGCACCCCGCGCGAACGCGCGATGACCACCGAGTCGAGGGTGATGCCGACGAGATCAACCTCGCCCGCCGCAAGCGAAGTGTGGCGCGCGACCGTGTCCTCGTTCATGATCACGTCGAGCTGGACGCCCTGCTCCCGGTCGAACCCCTTGGCCTTGGCGACGTAGTACGGCCCAAGCCCCGGCCATGTGTTGATGGCAACCTTGACGACCGGCAGCCCCGCGCCGCCGCCGTTCTGGCAGCCGACCAGCGACGCCAGGCACGCGAGGGCGGCGAGCGCGATACTGATTAATCCACTGTTCTTCATCTACCTATCTCCGTGTTCGGCCTTCTCCCGGATGAGGTACAGGAAGTTGTGATCCTCGATGAAGGGGTATCCCTTGCGCCGCAGCAGGTTGCCGTGCGCGACGAAGTCGCGGCTGACCGAAGGGTCTTCGAGCAGACGCTCGATCATACGCGTGGCCGGGTAGCCCTCGGTCGCCGTGCCGAGCGCGTCGGCGAAGACTTTCGTCGCCAACTGCGCCTCGTAGTCTTGGAAGTAAAGGCTGTGGCAGCGTGCGATGTGCTGCTTGAGGAAGGCGAGCGTGTTCTCGCTCTCCGCCTCGGTCTCGGTCGGGAAGCCGCAGATGACGTATGTGTGCACGGGCATCCCGGCCTCCGCCATGCTGAGCATCATCTGCTCGGTGTGCGCGACCGTGTAGCCCTTGCGCATCATGCGGAGGATGCGGTCGTTGGCCGACTCCAACCCGACGTTAATCAGCGTGCATCCATTCCTCCGCATGCGGCGCAGCAAGGCCGGCTCCAGCGTGTTATAGACGCGCGTTGTGCACTGCCAGTAGACCGACTCGCCCCGGTACTCAAGCTCGTCGCAGAAGTACCTTGCGCGGACGGGGTCGAAGTTGTTGTCGCAGATGTTGAAGCGGACGATGCCGTAGCGGTGCTTGAGCGACTGCATCTCGTCGAGCATGACGGCGATCTGGCGGGGCACGTAGTCGGCGTTCTCGCGGTTGCTCCCGCAGAAGGTGCAGGCCCCGTAGCTGCACCCCAGCGCGGAGTAGATGGAGAAGATGTGGCTCGGCGAGAGGTACAGGTCGTCTATGTCGCGCTGCAGGACAAGTTCATACGGCTTGTTGGTCGGGAAGCCCTTGTCGTCAAGTCCGGTCTTGGTCTCTCTGGCCGAGTAGATTCGCCGGGTGCGGCCCGCGACGAGATCACGGCAGACCTCGGAGAAGACATCGGCCCCCCCCTGCAAAACCATCGAGTCTATGCAGCCGGAGAGTTCCCGGTCAGCCACGAGGTTGGCACCGGCGAGCGTGACGGCGTGGCCGCCGAGGATGATGTGGGCGCGGACGCCCGCGCGCTTCAGCGCCCGGCTGATGAACAAAGACGAGGCCAGTTGGAAGGCGTTCGTCGCCGAGAAGGCGATCACGTTGTACTCTTCGAGACGCAGCGTGAAGCCGATGTAGTCTTGCAGGAACCTTTCCAGCAAAGTCCCCTCCATCGCCCCGACGAGCGCCCTGTAGTCCGAACTGGCGACGACCGCCGAAGGCTTCGACTCGGGATAGAGCGTGTAGGGGAGGCCGTCGCGCTCGGCCACCTCCTGCGCGAACCCCTCCAGAGTCTCCAAGGCTCTGTGGTAACGAACGGGGTCGAAGAACTGGTCGGGGTGACGCAACACCCCGATAGATTCGCTAAGCTCGCGGTAGCGCCCCATCGACTCGATGCGGACGCGGCGGAAGAGCCAGACGTAGAAGAGGCTGCTCAGGTTGTGGCAGACCGGCGAGAGACCGCTGGCGCGCATCTGTGCCCCGAGGTAGGGTAGGGAGAGCGACGGCTGGAAGGGTTCGACGAGGGGCGGCGCAAAGAGACCGATCCGGAGGTGCGGCGGCTCGTCAGGTAATTCAAATTGTCGTGAGTGCTGTTGAACCGGCGAGATCGTGTCTTCCATTGGATGAGTTCCTGACGATGATTGAGAGATTATTCGGCGGCAGTGGAAAAGCCGCTGCCGCAGGCCAGCGGGAAACGCCGGCCCGCTTCACCACTCACGACGCCACCAGACTCAGGGTGTCGAGCCTAGCCTGTGTCCCGACGGGCAGGACTTTTCTCAGGTCTGAAGCGGACGATCGAGGTTAAATGAGAAACGATTAAGAGTAAGAGATCACTCTGCTTGAGCTTTAAGTAGCCGACCGTATGAATGCGGAGGTCGTCACCCGTCACGCGCCTGCGACGACTTGAAGCTGCGCGCAGCAGACGCCGAGTAAACTCTCCTAACCGAATTCGTGTTCATCCCGCGGGATGATCCGGCCAATTCGCGCGCGTATATATCACGAACGCCCTGTAATCACAAGCTTTCTTTTTGCGCCGTGCCCAGGCGCTCGCGGCGGCGGCGTGCTCCCGCAGCTTCGCCAAGCAACCGGCCTTCGCGGATTGTTATCTAACCTGCGTCTATGGCCTGTCATGACTCTTCAGGCTCCGCTTCGGATTCGAGTTGAGTTAGATTTAGCTATAGAGGTTCTTTCCACCGCGCGTGCCGCGCCCGACGCCTGGCAAGGCAGACGGGGCGCGGCGCACAGATAGAGGCGCCCAACGCCAGTTGGCACGCCTCGACCACGAAGCGCCTGCCCTCCATAGGAGGGAGGCCGTTTCCCCGCGAGTAAGAGGCGGGCGAACAAGTCAGAGCGAGTTGTCAGTCGGGTGCCGGCGGTTGCCGTCGTCCACGCGAGCCAAAGGCGCGCGTTAGCCAGGACGCGGCACGCCGAGCGATAGCCCGGCCCCTTTGCAGGGTCGCTCTGAAGTCGTGGGAGTGGGAAGAATGAACGACGGCACACCCATCAAACGCCGCCGCGGCGCTCAGCCCGGCAACCAAAACGCTAAAGGAAATCGCGGCAACCCGCGCCCGCGCCGGAACTACGGCAACCGAGGCGGCAAAGGCGCATGCGCCGGAAATCAGTACGCGCGCGCGAAGGCCCGCTCGCTGGCTCACGCGCTGCTCGCCGAGTACGGATACATAGACGAGGCGCGCGCGTGGCTGGAGTCCAATTCGGAACTGCTGCGAGGAATCGCAGTCGGTCGCGGCGGCGTGACCGACCCGATGGATATTGCCATCTTCTCCGGCTTGACCCTTGAAGGCATCGCCGAGAAGGGGTTGGAGGCGGCCTTCGGCCTCTTCTCCCCCGCCCGGTTCGAGGGGCAATCCTCCGAGACCGAGCGGCCGGAGGAGAGCGCGTGGGCGGCGTAGTTCGCCTTATCTCGGACGAGCGCGGGACAATTGGCTGGCATAAACAGCGGAGGTGAAAGCGTTGGAGTTTCGAGACCTTAAGACCAAGCAGATCGAAGCGGAAGCTTTTCAGGCAGGCACGCAGGGCGTCGAGGCCACGGCGCAACTCAGCGAACTAGAGGCCGGGTTCAGCGGGCTGAAGCAGCGCGTCATTCAGGAATCCACGGATCGCGTCAAGCGGCTTGAGGCGCTCATCGCAAACCTCAAGCGGCGCTTGGAGGAAGCCCAAGATCACTGGTCTGACTTGCAGATGCGATCCGACGGGATGCCGCCGCCGGTGATGTTGCCTTTGGTGGTGGTCGCGCTGGCGCTGCTGGTCGTCACGGGCGAGGCGGTGTTCCTGGCCCCGGTGACGGACGCACTCGGCATCGCCGACCCGACGGCGCAACTGATCTTCGCAGCCGTCATCGTCGTCGTCACGAGCGGCTTGGTGGAGATCGCCAAGCTCCAGTTGATGTCGCACGCGGAGCCGACGGATCAGCAGGCGGGCACGGGCGTCGCCCCTGCGGGGAGGTTCGCGCGCTGCCTGAAGATCGTTCTGCTGGTACTCCTGTCGGCACTCTCACTGACGCTCGTCTTCTTCCTGGGGAGCTGGCGCGCCGAGCAGATGATCTTTGCTGCCTCGCTCCAGCACTCCGGCGCGTGGAAGAGGTTTATGAGCGACAACCCGGAGCTGACGCGGGCAGTAGTAGTCCTGCTGACGACTGGCCTTCCGGTCTTCGTCGCTGTGGTCTTCGACTGGGGGCTGAGCGGACTACGGTTCGCGTGGGAGTGGCGCAAGGCGCGGCATCAGTGCCACAGCTTCGCCAGGCAGCTCGACCGCGCGCAGAAGAGACTCGAAGCCGAGGAGGTATCGCGCGACAGCCGCCTGGCCGAGCTGGACGAGAAGTGCAAGGAGTGGAAGAGCAGCTACGAGCATCACCATGCGCTCGGCAAACAGATCGGGGCGCGGAGGCTCCCGCTCTGGCGCGTGCTCCTGAAGATCGCCGCGGTCGTCTGCGTCATCGGCACCGCGTGCTTCATTCTCGACCCGTTCGTCTCCGGCTACGTCGATTCCGAGCGCGCACGCCTCCTACTCTACGCGCTGCTGACCCTGGGACTCGGCGGGCTCTACGCGGCGCACGCCGTCAGGGCCTGGGAGCGCCCGAACGCGAAACAGATCTTCAAGCAGCGGGCCACCATCTGGCGCGAGTCGCTGCCTGACGCCGCTCCCGCACGGGTGCAGGGCAGCGCGGCGGTCGTCGTCCCGAAGAGCCTGGGCGCTAATGGCGCGATGCCGTCGCGGGCGCAGGCGTCAAGCGAGGCGCGCGCGTGACGCCCTACCGGCAGGCCGGGTTTGGGAGGATGAAGTCTACGCCCGCGACTTTGAAGACGGGAGGAGTTATGACCACGAAAATCAGAACCCTGATCCTGCTCACCTTGGTCGCCGCGCTGCTCGGTGGATGTAAGCGAGCCGGCGCAGCCCGCCTCCACGTCATCTACGTCATAGACCTGACGGCGAGCACGGTCGAGGAGGCGCGGGGCAAGGCGTTCGAGGGCGTCCGCGAGGCATTTGACAAGAGGATGGTCAAGCGCGGCGACTCGGTGACGGTGATTCCCGTCACCGGCGACGCCCTCGTCGAGAGCCAGGGCGCGATTCTCAGATTCGATGTCCCAGCGACGCGCGAGGTCTACGACGAAGACCTCCGCGAGTTGAGCGACGACGTGGTAGACAAGCTCCAGAAGATGCAGACCGACGCGGCGGCGAAGCCTTACGCCTACAGCGACGTGCTCGGCGCAATCAGGGTAGCTGACGAGGAGTTCGCCGCCGACAAGCCGGACGTGCGGAAGCTGCTGGTCGTGCTGAGCGATTTCGTGGAAGACGAGAAGCAGCTCTCTTTTAAAACGTCGCCGGTCGTGGCGAGCGAGAAGGCCGCCGCCGAGGGCGCGAAGAAGATGGCCGCGCCGAGCCAGGCGCTCAAGGGCGCGCAGGTGTACCTGGGCTGGATGCAGAGTACCGACCTGCGTCGGATGCCGCCGCAGCGGCGCGAAGCCGTGAAGACTTTCTGGGTCGAATTCTTCAAGCAGGCCGGGGCGGGGACGGTTCACGTGTGCAGCGATGGGTCTGGTCAGTTGGCGAAGTTCATCGCCGACTGAAGCGCGCGGCGTCCGCGCGGCCTGAGATGGGCCGCGCTCCGTTCAGTAGCGCACCTCGCCGCCGAGCGCGAGCAGGGCCTGCCGGGCCGCCCCAGGCCCGACGGTGCCGCTGAGAATCGCGCCGAGCCGCGCACGCCAGCGCTCGACCAGTTCGGCAATCCGCGGGAATTCGCCGATGCGCCCGCCCCTCATCCGTTCGAGCAGTTGAATCAGACCTTCCGGCGCGCCGCCTTCGCGGTCGAGCAATTCCGACGCCGTCCTCCGGTCGTAGTCCCAAAGCAACGCCGCGACCTCGGCCTGACAGGCCGCGAGGATGAGAGCCATGCCGTACTCGTTTTTACCGAGCGGGTCGAGCGCCGCCAAAAGCCTGAGCGTGGCGAGCGCGGAGCCGAACTTCCTGCGCGACGCCTCTATCACCGCCAGGAACCTGTAGATGTTGTGCGCCGGGAACTGAAATAACAGGCGCGACTCCGCGTAGGTCTTGAACAGCCCGGACGAGTCGTAGGCGCGCAGGAATTTCTCCCGCTCGTGCGCGCCCTCGGCGCACAGCCTCGCGCCCAGCCGGAGCCAGTGAGAGGCTGTGAAGTCGTGCTGCCATCGCGGCCCGTCGCCGGCCTCCGCCAAGAGCCTACCGACAACTGCGTGCGAGAAGTCCGTCTCGCGCCCCTGCCCCGCGTCGATGCTCAAGACGAGGTAACGCCTGGCGGCTGCGAAGTCGCCCGCCACTGTCTCCAGGTGGCAGCGGTACTGGTACTGCCGGGCCTTGTCCTTCGCATCCGTGAACTCCTCCACGGCTGCGTCGCTCAGCCGCCGGGCCGCCTCCAGCCGGCCCGCGTCGGCGAAGCCTTTGAGCGTCTCGCTCTGCACGAGAGTCCCGATGGCCTTCGCGCGCAGGTCAAACTTGATGGGATCGGGGAACTCGCCGCCGCGGTAGTTCGAGAAGAGGTCGGACTGCGTTTCGAGCGACCTGGCGATGAGGCGCATGTCCTGCGACACGCGCTCGAACTCGAAGGCGTCGGTCAGGTGGACGGCCTGCGCGATGAGGCCGTCGAAGAGGATCGGCGCGCGCTCCCACTGCGTCGCCAGCGACCGCGCGAGCTTGCGCATTTCGCGCGCTTCAGCCTCGGCCTCGAAGAGCCAACCCAGATCGTTGGCCGCCGTCAAGGCCCAGCGGCGTACCCCGTACTCAAACCAGTCGAGCGTCTCGCGCTCCTCGTTGCCGCGCAGCTCCGCGCGCAGCGGCGCGGCGACGTTCTCCAGCAGCCAACGGGCCAAGCGATAGCCGCGCTCAGTCAGCCGCTGGTGGCCGACGATCTGGTCGAGCCAGTTGAGCACCATCGCCAACTGCGGGTCGCGGCTGCGGCAGCCCCGACGCGCGAGCTGTCGCCGGATGTCGGCGACGTAGTCCTGCGCTTTGGCGACGAAGGGCGGGTCGTAGGCTTCCGGGCCTTCCTCCCTGTCGAGGGCTTCGGCGATGGCTATGAGGGCCATGCCATACGAATACTCCTCCATCAGGAGCGAGACCCGCTCGAAGAGTTCTCTGACGGTCAGCGTCCAGTTCCTGTCGTCGAAGGCCGCGAGCAGCGCCTTCGAGTGCTCGGAGCGCCGGCGCGGGTTTTTGAAGTCGAGCTTGACGAAGTCTCCGAGGCTCGCGTTACTGAGGACGTCGCAAATCCGAAGTTCGGGCCGCTCCCGCCCGAAGTTGGGCTTAAAGTCTTCGAGCATCCAGTCGGCGCTCTCGGCTGCGAACCCGCGGCGGACGGCGAGGAACGTCAGGTACTCGTGAATCCTGCTCCGGTACTCCTGCGGCTTGGTGCTGTAGTAGCCCTTCCTCATGAAGGTCGTGCAGAAGACCCTGACCGAGACGGACGCCTCCGGGGCCTCTCGCATCTTCATCTCCAGGACGCGCAGGATCACCTCGGCGAAGATGTTCGTGTAGGCAGCGACTTGGTCGCCGTAGCAGACGGCCTCCTCGTTCACGATGCGCACAGGCTCCCACGCGGGCCTCCTCTGAAACTCCCTGACCAACTGCCTCACGAACCGGAACAGCTTTTGTCCCCGCAGGTCTGTGCCCTTGAAGCCTGCTGTGCCCCCGGCGGTAAAGCCGAAGGCGGCCCTGGCGCAGGAGTCCCAGACGGCCTGGGCCTCGGCCTTAATGTCGCCGCGCGGCACGAGGAAGCCGGCCAGTTGGCTCGGGTAGCCTTGCGGCTTCCTCTCTTCCGGCACGTCCGAGGTCTCCAGAAACTCGCCGCTCTCGTCAAGATACAGGTCGAACTGTAGGTTGTTTCTCATGCGCATCGCGGCAGCCTTGGGTGAGAGTCGCGGTCATCAACCGCTGAGACAGACACTCACATAAGCCATGCGGCAACGCATGTCAAGGGGTTTCTCGACGAACTCCTCTTCGAGGCGCGCGCCGGATTATCTCTTTACGGCCAGCCGATTCGGATTTACACTCGCCGCGCCGCGCTGCGCCGTGCGGCGTCACCCCTTTAGCGACGCGCAAGCATGATTGCGAGCCTTTCTCTCCAAGAGCCGACGGAGTCAATTTCTATGACTACACCACAGGGCGCTCCCCGCCCCAAAGAGATTCACACCCGATTCCTCTACCCGTTCTTCTTCGAGCGCTCACACCCGGGGCGGGCGCAGGAGAAGCTGTGCGCCGCGACCCTGACGGCGCGCGACGGCCAGCAGGTGAGCATGTGGGAGTGCGCTGCGCCGCCGGCGCTCTACCGGGAAGAACTCCTCGAGCACGTCGAGAAGTACCTCTTCGGCGAGACAGAGCGCGGCTGCCGATACCTGCGACTCTCCGGCGCGGCTGGCAGTCGCTGGTTCAACAAGGCACAGGTTGTCATCTCTGAAGCCGGCGCGAAGGCGGCACGGGACGGGGGCGACGAAAAGCCCGCGACCGTCGCATGGCCGGTCGCCCTTTCGCCCTTAGCAGGCGTCGAAGTCTTCCTCACGGGCTACGGCGTCGGCGTGCTCTCCATCTCGCTGACGCTGAGGCTGAACGAGCTGGACTACGAGAGCGCCATGCTGTTCAACTACAAACTCTCACAACTCCGCCCGCAGGTCGCCCCCAGACTACGCATCCCGCACCCTTCCGAGAACGAGGAGGCGTGGGCGCACATCCCCGCGGCGCAAAGGGAGAAGATGCAGTCGCCGCCGCCCGCCGATGCCCCTCTCTCCGAAAGGCTCGGGGCCGCGGGCGGCTCGTTCCTCCTCGGCGAGTTAATCCCGCAGACCCTGCTTGGCCCGCTGGCAGATTTAGGGTTCGCCCCGGCCCAACACCAACTTTCGGTCTATACCGTCGTGCGCTTCGGCGACGAAGTGGATTTCGATGAGGCGCGCACCGTCAAGGCACTGGGAGCTTTTCTTTCCGGTATCTCGCAGGTGGAAGAGCCGAGCCACGCCGGTGCGCCGACCGGCGTCATGGGGGTCACCAACGCGATCCTGAACAGGCACCATTGGTCGGCTGTCGGCCTGCTCGGCATGGCGCATATCATTTCCGACCAGCCCGTGCACGGCCTCGGCTTTAACGAGCAGCGCGTCCCGCGCATACTGCTCAAGTACTTCGTGCCCTACCTGGCGGCGCTCCTCCAGCGCGCGTCGCTCCACCGGAGCATCGGCGAGGCGAGTAACCTCGTACTTTCCAGGAGTCAGAATACGGCGTCCGCCCTGGCCGACCTGCGCTGGCACATGCTCGAATTCGCCGTCGAATGCTACTTCCCCGAAATCAGCAGCCGCGAGGTAATTGATCGCTACTACCGGATGGTGCGCGAGGGGCTGGGCGTCCGCAGGGCGTTTGACGACGCCCACCGCGCAATCGCCGGGATGGACGCGCAACACACGTCAGAACGACAGGAGAAGCTCTCGATGGCGATGGCAGAGAACGTCGCGGCGACCAAGTCATTGCAGGAAAAGATGGCCGAGCACCTGCGCGTCGTGGCAAGCGTGCAATCCACGGTGGAGTGGATAGAGATATTTTTTGTGTCAGTGTATCTCGCTCACCTGTGGGAGATGTTCGCCGAACATGTGCCGGAGCTTCACTACTGGATACCTCACGGCATCATTGGCGCAGCCGTGATAGGAGCTTTGACGTCAGCCCTGCTGATCTTTAAACCCTGGCGCCGCGGCAGGCACGGCAAGCACTAATAGAGTAGTTGAGAAGTTACGCACATGCGCAGGCGGGATGACGTCGGCCTTAATCTTTACGGGTTAGGTCATTGGCGAACAAGTGGCGTCGAGAAGTCAGCGGATGCGTGTCATCTGACGCCAGAAGAATCTGCCGAGGCGTGAGAAGGCGTTGCGGTCTTTGGCGGCCTGCTGCTGCGGTTCGACGCCCAGGCCGAGGGCGGCGGCCAGTTGCGGGT
>JALZHC010000597.1 GCA_030914105.1 Acidobacteriota bacterium | reverse complement strand
GCGACGAGCACTCGCGGCTGGCGGCTGACGTTTGGCGATAAAGTTATCTTGAACATCTCCTCAGGCCCTTTCACTTAACTGACGGCTTGCTCCAACCTCTCCCGCAGGAAGAGCCTAACGCGCTCGAACTCGCTGCCGACGTGCGCACACAGCGCGGCCGCGCCCGCAAGTCGCCCTTCGCGCCCCATGCGCTCCAGCTCGCGCAGCGGCGCGACGACCGCCGCCATCCCGCAGTTGGCGCTCACGCCCGCGCAGTTGTGCGCGTTCAAATCCACTTCGTACGCGTCTCCCGCCGCGACGGCCGCGCCCAGCCGCTCTAAGCTCTCGGACATCTGCCTCAAGTAGACGCCCAGGATATCCGATACCTCGTCTGGGTCGTCGCCCATCACCAGGTGTAATTGCTCCAAGTCCACGGGTGCCGAAACATCTCGCGGCTTGGTGTCCTCAGTCTCCGCGCGAGTGCCGTCAGCCAGACACCTTTCGAGCGCCCGCGCCAGCTCCTCGGTCTTGACGGGCTTCGAGACGTAGTCGTCCATCCCGGCTTCGAGGCAGCGCTCGCGGTCGCCTTCAAGCGCGTTGGCCGTCATCGCGATGACCCTCGTGTGCCTTATCTCGCCCTCCCGCCTGCGGAGGATGGCCGTCGCCTCGTAGCCGTCCATCTCCGGCATTTGGCAGTCCATCAGCACCACGTCGTAGGGCGCGCGCGCCAACGCTTCGAGCGCCTCGACGCCGTCGGCGACCACGTCGGCGCGGTAGCCCAGTTTTTTCAACAGATGCACCGCCACCCTCTGGTTCACCGCGTTGTCCTCCGCGACGAGGACGCGCAGGTGTTTGTACTCGCCCTCGCACTCCATGTTCAGCACGGGGCGGTCTTCGGCCGGCGGCCAAGGGCTTTGCGCCGGCGCCCCCGAGCCGCCGGCCATCACGTCGGCCAGGCAGTCGAAGAGTTGCGACTGCCGCACGGGCTTGGTCAGGCAGGCGCTGAAGCCCGCCGCGCACGCCTCGTCCCGCCCGCCGCGATGCCCCAGAGAGGTCATCAGGATGAGCCTCGTCCGTGCGATCAGCGGGTCTGCTTTGATGGCGCGGGCGAGCGCGAGGCCGTCCATCTCCGGCATCTGCATGTCGATTACCGCCATGTCGTAGGGGTCGCCCTTTTCAGCCTCGCGGCGCAGGATGGAGACGGCGTCCGCACCGTTCGAGACGCAGCCGTTGCGCATCCCCCAGGAGATGATCTGGTGGTGCACGACCTTGCGGCTGGTCTCGTTGTCGTCCACGACGAGCAGGCGCACGCCTTCGAGTTTGATCACGCCCGGAGGAACCGCATGGGTCTGGTCGGGCTGCTTCTCGAAGCGCGCGGTGAACCAGAAGGTTGAACCTCGGCCCGGCTCGCTCTCCACTCCGATCTCTCCGCCCATCAGCTCGACCAGTTGTTTCGAGATGGCGAGGCCGAGTCCCGTCCCGCCGTACTTGCGCGTCGTAGAGCCGTCGGCCTGCACGAAAGCCCGGAAGAGTTGCGACCTCGCCTCCTCGGAGATGCCGATGCCGGTGTCCCTCACCTCGAAGCGAACGAGCGCCTCTTCTTCCGTCTCGCTCTCTTTCGTGACGCTCACGCCGACCTCGCCCCGTTCCGTAAACTTCACCGCGTTGCCGACGAGGTTGGTGAGCACCTGGCGTAGTCGCCCGGCGTCGCCGCGCAAAAGGAAGGGCACGCCAGCCTCGAAGAAGGAGCTGATCTCGACGCCCTTGGCCTGCGCGCGCTCGGCCACCAGTTCGACGGCGCCCTCGACCGCCGGGCGCAGGTCGAAATCCGCGGCCTCCATCTGGAGCATGCCGGCTTCGATCTTGGAGAAGTCGAGGATGTCGTTGATTATGGTGAGTAGGCCGTCGGCGCTCGCGCGGATCGTCTCGGTGTAGTCACGCTGCTCGCGGGTCAGGTCCGTATCCAGGAGCAGGCCGGTCATGCCGATGACGCCGTTCATCGGGGTGCGGATCTCGTGCGACATATTGGCGAGGAACTCAGACTTCAGGCGCGCCGACTTCAGCGCCGCGTCGCGCGTTCGCTCCAGCGCCGACTCCATCTGTGCGCGTTCGGTAACATCCTGCACCATCGAGGCGACACCGATCACTCTCCCCTCGCTCTCCAAGGACGTGTTATACCACTCGCAATTAATAATCTTTCCGTCCTTAGTCAGATTTTCGTTGGTGCTGCGCCTCCCCCCCGTTTGAGCGATCAGGTCACGCCACACCTGCTCGATATGCCCTCTGCCCGCTTCCGGCACTAATAGCCCGGCCATGTGACGGCCTAACACCTCCTCCCTCGCGTACCCGAAAATCTTCTCGGCGGCGGGGTTCCACTCAACGATTTCCGCCTCAAGATTACATTCGACCACCGCCAGCGGGGTCAGTTGAATGTGGAGCGAAAGTTTCCGCTCCGACTTCTTGAGCGCCTCCTCGGCGAGTTTGCGCTCGGCGATTTCCTCCCGTAACTCTTCGAGGTAGCGTGCCTTCTCTCTCGCGTTCGACTCCATCTGTTTCTTAATCTTGTGCCCGTAGGCGGCGGCGCCGCCAACCATCAGGAGGACGAACGCGGCGATCAGGTACTCATACCTGCTGAGGGAGTTGGCCGACCTCTCCTGTTCTTTGAAGAGCGTCTCCTGGATGGCGCCGACGCGCTGGCGCAGATCGGCCAGCGAGGTGCGCAGGTCGGCGTACTTGCGATCCATCGTTGCCATACGCCTCCCGGCCAACTCGGGCTGGCCCTGCCGGAAGTAAGAGAAGATCAGCTCGGCCTCGCCCCTCATCTCCGCCATCGCGGCCTTAACCGCCGCCAAATCTTCCGGAAGCTTTTCGACATCCCGACGGGCTATCGTCCCGCTTTCAGTCTCGTGAGCGACTTCGGCGCGCACGTCCCCTTCGACCGCGGCCATGTGCTCGTCGAAAGCGCGCAGCGCCTGGTGCATCTTCAATGACTCGCCTTCGATGTCGTGCGAGTCGAAGACGTCATTCCCCGGCGCGTCCACCGCCCCGGCCAGCGGGCCGAGTTCGGCGAACTTGTCGAGCCGCACGACCCATTCCTGATTGGCGTCGACCGAGTGGTTATAAGACCTCACGAGCTGGTGGCTGAGTAACAGGCCCAAGAGGACGACCAGCACGTCGAAAGCCGCCAGCAGGTAATAGACGCGGTGCCACTTGGGTACGAAGAAGCGGCGCGTGACAGGCTCTTTGTTATCGGCTGATTTCGGTGCTGATTTCATCGTGTCCTGACTCGTCCTTGAGGCTCTGCTCATTAAAGGGAGGGCGACGATTGACGGCGCGAAGCGGTTTAGAGTTTTGCTGAAGTTTCGTTAGGCGAGGCGGGGCCAGGAAGGGCGAGCGTTAGCCCATCAAAGTCGTGCGGCGGCGGTCGCCTAAGGATCCGGTTAAGTGATTCATCAGAAGCCCCCAAATCTAATTGCCTTCGCCGCGAGTCGGGTGTTTGCCTGGGGCGGATCACCCTATGTGGGAC
>JALZHC010000596.1 GCA_030914105.1 Acidobacteriota bacterium | reverse complement strand
TCATCATCCTCCTCCGGCGCACCTGCGAAGGATGATGAAGAGGTCGCTTCCGAGAGTCGCGCGCCCGCGAGGCCGAGGCGGCGGCGTATGAAGTCGAAGCCGCCCGCGCTCGAAAGCGTCGCGGAGGTGAGCACGACCGTCTCGACGCGCTCGAAGAGTTTGTCCTGAAGCAGCGTGGACACATCAATCGGCGAGGCGCGCAGGAAGAGGCCGCGGCCCCGTCGCTCGACCCAGTAGACGTAGCGCCGGTCGTCGCCCGCGACGATGAACTCCAGATGGAAGCGGGCCTCGCGGGTGCGGCGCACGAGGTTCTCGACTTCGGGCGGCTTGTCCCGAATCACGTCGAGCGTCGTCTCCATACGCGCGAGCGCGCCGTCAAGGCTCAGGTAAGCTTGGCCGAGCGGCGTCGCCTCGATCTCGCCGTCCCTCGTCTTGCGCGCGAACGTGCCTGGCACGATTGGGTAACGCCCCTCTTCGCCCCGCGCCTCGCGCGTGAAACCGAGCCAGAACTGTTCGGCGAAGCGCGCCACTCGCGCAGAGACGCGCGTCAGCTCGCGGTTGAGCGCGGAGTCCGTGACGGGCAGCGCCTGCAAGTCGCGCAGCATGTCTTCTATCTGGTAGTTCGAGACCTGCGCGCCGAAGTATTCGGCGGCCACGTCCTCGACCTGATGCGCCTCGTCGAAGATAACCGCAGAGTAGTCTGGGATGACCTGGCCGTACTCGCCGCCTCGGAGCGCGAGGTCTGCGAAGAAGAGGTGGTGGTTGACGATAACGATGTCGGCGTCAGACGCCCGCTGGCGCATGCGCGTGATGTAGCAGGCGTCGTATTCGGGGCACTTCTGGCCGGTGCAGATTTCCGAGCGCGCGTCTATGTGCCGCCAGAAGGAGAGGTATTCGGGAAGCTCGGTCAGCTCGGCGCGGTCGCCCGTCTCCGACTCGCGCGACCAGCGGCGAACTTCGTCGAAGTAGTCAACGTCGTCTAAGCCTTCGAGTATCGGCGCGGCTTCGGCCCGCTTGACGCGGCTCAGGCAGACGTAGTTCGAGCGCCCCTTCAGGTAGGCGGCGCTGAACTTCTTCGGGAGCACGCGCTGGAGGAAGGGGATGTCCTTCTCCATCAACTGCTCTTGCAGATTCTTCGTGCCCGTCGAGACGACGACCCGCCCCCCGCGCGCGACCGCCGCCGCAATCGCCGGGACGAGATAAGCCAGGGTCTTCCCCGTCCCCGTCCCGGCCTCGACTATGAGGTGCCGCCGCTCCTCGAACGCGCGCAGGACGGCCTCGGCCATCTGCACCTGGCCGGGCCGGTACTCATACTCTGGGTGCGCGCGCGCAATGAGGCCGCGGGGGCCGAAGATTTCTTCCATGATACCGCTTTGATTTCTAAGCCGTGAGCAATCGAACAAACCCGGCCTGCTCAAAATCGTGCTCGGTGGTTAGCGCCTCCAATTCTCCGCG
Source organism: Acidobacteriota bacterium (assembly GCA_030914105.1). Lineage (GTDB taxonomy): Bacteria > Acidobacteriota > Blastocatellia > Pyrinomonadales > Pyrinomonadaceae > QHXN01. The sequence continues at coordinate 2,052 of JALZHC010000596.1, read as the reverse complement.
CCGCTGCATGAGAATGAAGCTGACGGCGTCGCATAGTGACCAGTCTTTATCCAAGCGGACTTGCAAAAGGGTCATCGCTTCATGATGAAGTGCTTCGTCAACCCAAACCACTTCGATCCTGCCGCTCCATAATAACCTTGAGACGAATTCGAGAGACTGCGCCTTCGGGACGCGGCGCGCGACCGCCAGCGCGACAAACTCTGACAAGACGTAATTATGAGTCGAGCGCCGCACGGCTGCTTGGTAAAAGCTGACTGCGTCGGCGTGACTGCGCTCGCGCGCGTCCAGCAGGCACAGCAGACCTGAAGTGTCGAGCAACATTCAGACTCCAGGCTCGTGAGGGTCGGCGTACTCCCGCGCGAGGTCGGCGTCAATGCGTTCGTTGTCGGCTGAGTTCTCGTCGCCGCTGTCCCAGGAGCCGAAAAGCTCCTCGAAGCTCCCGGACGGGGCCGGGCCTCCGGCACGCCGGCTCGGCCCCTGTCTCGCGATGAGGAATTCGACGAAATCCCTCACTTCGGCTTGCATGCGCGGCGGAAGCTCTTTCATCAATTCTTCAAGTGTTTTGGCCTGAGTAGTCATGGATATTTCCCTCTGATTAGCCGCGCCTGCTCCTCATATGAAGACAGCCAGCAGTCAGTATAAAGGCTGCGCCCTCATGCTGACTACTGGCTGTCGCCGGATGTTTCCGGGGGTGGTTCGACGCCGCTTGAGTGCCGGGCGCAGGAAGAGCTGGGGCGCGCGGCGGGCGCGGAAGGGTTTTCTACTCGGGAGGCTGCGCCGGCCCTTCGGACGGGTCAACGTTCAGCTCGAACTCGTCGGCGGAGCCGGCTTCCATCGTCTCGCCGCCAGTCCGCTCGGACGGGTCAACGTTCAAACCGAACTCGTTCTCGTTTGCGCTCATGAGGTCTTTCTCCTTTCTTCGCGCCGCGCGGCTCGGCGCGGCGGGGCAAGTTTACGTCTGGTTCTATCCCGCCTGACGGCGGATTCTAGCCCACGCCCCGCAGCTTGGCAACAACTTTGATGAATTTTCTCACAGCCGCGCGCGGGCCGGCCCCGAACGCGCCCGCCGCGCGCCGACGCGCCGAACGCGCCCGGCCTACAGCGCTTTGATTTCGCGTGGCGCGACTACGGCGACTGGATTTTGAAAGAGTCGGTGAAGGATTCCAGCTCGGCCGAGGGCCAGCCGGAGGTCGAGAGGGCGACGATGACGTAGATCTGTGTGTCGCCCGTCGCGGCGCGGTAGCGCCCGTGCATGTCCTTAAGGATGAACTCCTGCTCCTGCCCCTCGCGCCCGCTGACGAGGATGCGCTTCGGGTCGAGCGCCGTGAGCTCGGCCTTGACGCCGCCCTGCTCCATCCCCTTCACTATGCCGTCGGAGAAGTTCTTCCAGAAGTTCTGGTAGATGAGGCGGCGGGTTTCGGGCGTGATCTTCAGGCCGGCGTCGGTGTGGATTTCGACGCAGGCCGCGAAGTAGAGGCCCCGGTCGCTCTGCGCCGAGAGGAAGTGGACGACGAGCTTGCCGGCCTGCATCTCAGAGTTCTCGGTTGACTCTTCGGGCAGCCGCGGGAAGACGACGCTGAAGGCGTCGCCGCTGCCGTAGCGGTATCGGTAGCGCTTTCAGCCGGCGGGCGCGCCGGGGTCGTCCTCGCCGCGCGGCTGCGTCTGCTGTGACGTCGGGGCGCGCGGCTGCTCCTGAGTGCGCGCGAGGCGCGCGGCAGGGGCGACGCAGACCAGGCTTGAGAAGGCGCAAAGGAGTATTAGGCGGAGAGCCATACTTCGTTTCTCCTGTGGGTGGAGTTCTCTTATTTCAGTCCGCGCCCATCGCCTCGCTCTCCGGCCTCTGCCTCAGACGCTTCGGGTAGAGAGGGAAGCGCGACGTAAGCTCCAGCACGGACTCGCGGACGCGCGTCCTGACCTCTTCCGACTCCGGCTCGTGCAGCACCGCGGCGATCAGGCGCGCGACCTGCCGCATCTCTTCCTCGCCCATGCCGCGCGTGGTGAGCGCGGGCGTGCCGAGGCGGATGCCCGAGGCGACGAAGGGCTTGTTGGTGT
>JALZHC010000595.1 GCA_030914105.1 Acidobacteriota bacterium | reverse complement strand
CGCCCGCCCCTTCTTACCTCACTTCAGAAGGTACTCGCGTATGAACATCACGGTGGCGTAGAACTGGAAGTCCTGGTTCTTCTTCCTGGCGAAGCCGTGGCCCTCGTCCTTCGCCATGAGGTACCAGACGGGCGAGCCGTTCTTGCGCACAGTCCTGACCATCTGCTCGGCCTCATTTAATGGCACGCGCGGGTCGTTGCCGCCGGCGACGACGAAGATTGGCCTGGTGATGTTGGCGGCGTGGTTGAGCGGCGCGGTGCGCTCCATGAAGGCGCGCATTTCGGGGATGCGCTCGTCGCCGTACTCGACGCGGCGCAGGTCGCGCCGGTAAGCCTCTGTGCGTTCGAGGAACGAGACGAGGTTCGAGATGCCGACGACGGGCAGAGAGGCGCGGATGCGGTCGTTGTAGAGCGTGGCGACGGCGTAGGTCATGTGGCCGCCGTAAGAGCCGCCCGTGACCATGACGCGGCTTGAGTCGAGGTCGGGCCGCGTCTTGATCCAGTCGAGCAGCGCGCCGATGTCTTTGTAGCTGTCCTCGCGCTTCATGCCGTTGTCGAGCGAGAGGAAGGTCTTCCCATACCCGGTCGAGCCGCGGACGTTCGGGTAGATGACGGCGACGCCCAGCTCGTTGAGGAAGTAGTTGCCGCGGCCCTGGAAGGTCGGGCGCGACTGGCCTTCGGGGCCGCCGTGGATGTTGATGACGACGGGCCGCGGGCCTGTGAACTTGCCCGTGGGCGGCATGTAGAGGAAGCCGCTGATGACACGGCCGTCGAACGAAGGCCAGCGGACGAGCTGCGCCTCGGAGAAGCTCTCGGTGTTGAGTCCGCCCGTCTCGCTCTGCGTCCAGCGCTCGACGAGGCCGGTGCGTGTGTCGAGCGAGTAAACGTCCGAGGTCGTGCGCGCGGTGTTCATCGTGAAGCCGATATCGCGCCCGTTCTGGTGCCACTGGAGGCCGCCGATGATGCCGACCGGCAGGTTCGGCCCCGTCTTCTCCTTGCGCGTCCGCGTGTCCATCAGATGAAGGCGGCTGATGCCGTCCTCGTTGGTGACGAAGGCAATCGTTTTGCCGTCGGGCGAGAGGTCGAACTCGTCAACGTCCCACTTGATGTGGTCGGTCAGGTACTCGTGGCGGCCCGTGGCGAGATCAATGTAAGCGAGACGGTGGAACTCGGAGTCTTTGTCGGTCGTCGCGTAGATGCCGCGCCCGTCCTTCGCGAACTCGCCGCCGCCGTAGTGAACCTTCTCGGCCCCGCCCTTCGGCGTGAGCGGCTTCTTCTGGCCGGTCGAGGAATCGGCGATCCAGAGGTAGCTTTCGTTGGCGGAGATTTCTTCGAGGACGAGAATCTGTTTGTCGTCGGGCGAGAAGTCGAGCGCCGTCCAGCCGCCGCCTTCGAGTTGCATGAGCTGGCGGTCGCTCTTCGGGTCGGAGGGGTTGACCGTGTAGAGGTCAACGTCCTTTTTGTTGCGGCGCGTCGAGCCGTAGACGAGGCGCGTGCCGTCGTGCGACCAGAGCGGGTCTGTGTTGCGCGACTTGCCGTCGGTCAAAAGCGTCACGTCGCCCGTCGCCAAGTCGTAGCGGTAGAGCTGGAAGAACTCGTTGCCGCCCACGTCCTTGCTGAAGACGAACTGGTCGCCGGTCTTCGGTCGGAAGGCTGCGCCCGCGACGCGTTCGGGGAAGAAGGTGAGCTGCGTGCGCGCGCCGCCCGGCATCCGTACCAGGTGAACCTGCGGCGTGTCGCCGAAGCGCGTCGAGATGAGTATCTCGCGGCGGACTGGGTGCCAGCTTGCCAGGGATGCCGAGCGGAACTCCGTGTAGCGGCGCACCTCTTCGGGGAGCGTGGCCGGGATGGGCGGCACGCCCTCGACCACGAGGTTGTCGCCGGGTACGACAAACGGCCCGCCCGTCTGCGCCAGCGCGGTCAAGGCGAGCAGCAGTGCGGCGGCGAAAATCCGCAACGTTTTCTTCATGGATCAGGACTCCTTTTCGGCGGAGACGGCGGAAAGAATTTCGGTGAGCAATATATCAGGAAAGCGCCCGCGCGGGTAAAGCCCCGAAGGGGCGAAATGAGATAGCCAGGGGCAACGCCCCTGGAAAGGATTAGAGAAAGATACAAGCCCTGAAGGGGCGGAATAATTCAACATAAGTTATTCCGCCCTTTCAGGGCTTACAAAACTTTAACCGTCGTGACCCAGAGGCGTTGCCCCTGGCTTTTATATGACGCCCCTTCGGGGCTTGGCTTCCGACGCCTTTCACTTCCCGAAGCTGCGGCGGATGAGGTAGGACATCTTGATGAAGAAGAGGCGACCGTTGCGGCGGAAGCCGGGTTCGAGCTGCCCCGAAAAGGGGTTGACGCCGTTGCGGTTCTCGTCGTCGTTGTAGCCGACGTAGAAAGAGGTGCCGGGGTTCGGCGTCCAGCCCAGAAGGAACTGCGCGCGGACGTTCGCGCCGAGCGTCGTGTAGTCGGCGCGCGCGCGCGCGAAGATGAAGCGCGTGAACTGGTATGTGCCGCGCAGAGAGAAGATGTTGTCGTCGAAGGCCGTCAGTCCCGTGTCGTCGCGCGTCAGGCGATCTTTGTTGTAGTCGAGCGTGAGGTTGAGCGGCTTCGTCGGCTTGTAGGACAGGAAGACCTCGGCCCTCCACTCGCGTCCGGGGCCGGGGTCGAGCGGCACCGTGCCGTTGGGGAAGAGTTCGGGGTGCGCGCGAGAGAGCAGCGCGGCGGGGCTGACGCGTGGGAAGTGCGGGTTGCCGGTGCCGAAATCGAAGTCGAGCGAGCCGTGCACCCAGTCGCTGAAGACGGAGATGCTGTACTTCTTCGAGGGCGTCGTGTTGAGGAAGAAGAACCAGCCCCAGTTCGGCGCGGAGCGTTCGGGGACTGTGCCGAAGAAGGTGCAGGGCGAGAGCAGAGAGCGCACCGAGGGGTCGAGCGCGGGGTCGTTCGTGAAGGTGAGGCAGGGCGGGGCCGCGAGGCCGCGCAAGTCTGCGTTCGACGCGTTCAGGCGTGCGAAGCCCTCGCGCGTCGAGCCGAAGTCCGACTCGAAGACGCGCTCGAAGCCGCGGTCGTAGCCGATGCCGATGTTGGTCTGCTTGTGCATGTTCACCATGAACTGCGTCTCGTCGTTCAGGTGCTGGCCGTGGCCGGCCCAGTCGAAGTTGAAGTCCAGGTCGTTGTAGATGCGCCAGTTGACGATCTTGGCCTTCGGCTTCTCGGTCGTGTTGTAGCGGATGAAGAAGTTCTGGTTGTTGGTGTTGAAGCGGCGGTTGAAGCCCACGTCGGCGCGGAAGAACTGCGAGCGCCCGACGCCGTTGTAGTCGTAGCCCCAGTTGCGCTTGCTCTTGTCGAGGTTGTAGGCGTAGGCCAGCCCGTGCTCGCGCCGGTGGTCTGTCGCGCCCTCGTCGGGGAAGAAGAAGGGGCGGTTCGAGACGCTCCCCAAAACCTGCCCGGTGAAGGTCGTCGTCTTGTTGAAGCGGTAGCGCATGTCGAAGCCCGCCACCTGGTTGTGCTGGTCTACGA
>JALZHC010000594.1 GCA_030914105.1 Acidobacteriota bacterium | reverse complement strand
CATCTACGGCGCGGGCGCGCTCCTCTCCAGAACGCTCACGAGCGCCGGACGCCGCGCCGAAGCTCTCGCCGTCATACAGGAGCTGCGCGCGCGCGCAATCTCTCTCCCCTCGGCACGCCTCTACCGGCAGGCGACCGAGCTTCTGCTCGAACAGGGCGAGCACCTCGACGCGCCGCCGGCGGTCGCCGGGCTGGAGCCTTCGACGCCGCCGGAGCTGAAAGTCTCGGAGTGGATTGAGCAGACGCCCGTCAGGCTCGCAGACCTGCGCGGCAAGGTTGTGCTGCTGGACTTCTGGGCGACCTGGTGCGGCCCCTGCCGCGTCTCGATGCCGAAGATCAGCGCCATGAGCCGAAGGTACAGAGACCGCGGCCTGGTCGTCATCGGTCTGACGGAGTTCGAAGGCGAGGCCGACGGGCGGCGGCTGACAAGGCCGCAGGAGGTCGAGTACCTGCGGCAGTTCAAGCGCCGGCAGAACATCTCGTATGGCTTCGGCGTCGCTGAGGATAAGGAGAACGGGCGCAACTACGGCGTCGTCTCGATCCCGACCGCCGTGCTGATTGACCGGCGCGGGCGCGTCCGCTTCCTCACCATCAGCTCCAACGACGACGAGGCCGCCGTGCTCCAGAAGATGATTCAGAAACTTCTCGACGAGCCGGCACAGTGACCGATTCCGTCTAATGCTATCTGACGAGGGGGTGTCGGGTGTTTCCGGTCTGGTTGCGCGCGGGGTTGTGGGGGCTTTTGGCAGGGTCGGCGCTGCTGTTGGGGGCCGCCGCAGGCTTCATGTCGCGGGTGCCGCAGCGTTTGATCGCGGGCGTGATGGCATTCGGCAGCGGCGTGCTCATCTCCGCGCTCTCCTTCGACCTGATGAACGAAGCTTACCGTCGCGGCGGCTTCGACTCGACAGCGGTCGGCTTCGTCTGCGGCGCGGCGGCCTACACCGCGGCCAACTGGTACCTGAACCGCCGCGGCGCGAAGCATCGCAAGCGCTCCGGTGCGCAGCAGCCTTCGGAGGGCGAGCAGGAAGGGAGCGGGCTGGCGATTGCCGTCGGGGCGCTGCTCGACGGCATCCCCGAATCAATCGTCATCGGCGTCAGCATGATTCGCGGCGGGGCCGTGAGCACCGTCGCCGTCATCGCAATCTTCCTGTCGAACCTGCCGGAGGGTCTCTCTAGCTCCGCCGGGATGAAGAAGGCGGGCCGCAGCGCCCGCTACGTCTTCGGCGTGTGGGCCGGCATCGCACTCATCTCCGGCCTCGCGGCGCTCGCCGGCTACGCCGTCTTCAGCCGCTTCTCGCCGGACGTGATCGCGGCGACGACCGCCGTGGCCGCGGGCGCGATCCTCTCGATGCTCGTGGACACGATGATCCCCGAAGCGTTCGCCGAGGCGCACGACTTCGCAGGAATGATCACGGTCGTCGGCTTCCTCCTCGCCTTCGTCCTGACGAAGCTGAGCGGCGACTAGGACGAAGGCGGGCGGCACGTAAGACCGGGGCCGCGCCGCAATCTTTTTACCGTTTCTTTACCTCGCGGCGGGCCGCGCGGGGCGGCACTTCGGCGCTGTTTGTTGTAATCTCTTAACTGCTATGGAAGGCTCGAACATCACCATCGCGATTGCTTTCGTCGCCGGGCTGCTGTCGTTTCTGACGCCGTGCGTGCTGCCGCTCGTGCCCGGCTACATCTCTCTCATCTCCGGCGTGAGCGTCGAACACCTGAAGGGCGAGGGCGAGGGTTCGCGCGCGTCGGCGCGCCGCGCGGTCATCATCAACTCGCTCGCCTTCAACGCGGGCGTCTCGCTCATCTTCGTGCTCTTGGGCGCGACCGCCGGCTGGGTCGGAAACGTCCTCTTCACGACGCCCTGGGTGAGAATCGTCGGCGGCCTCGTCATCGTCGCCTTCGGGCTTCAGATGATGGGCGTCTTAAAGATCGGCGCGCTCTACCGCGACACGCGCAAGTTCTCCGAGGAGAAGCCGCGCGGGCCTTTGGGGTCGGCGCTCTTAGGGATAGCGTTTGCCGCCGGCTGGACGCCCTGCATCGGCCCCATCCTCGGCGGCATCATCGGGCTTGCGGCGACGAGCGGCGGCTGGAAGAACGGACTCGTCCTCTCGGCCTTCTACGCCGCGGGCCTCTCCGTCCCGTTCCTCGTCACTGGCCTCCTGCTCAACCAGTTCCTCGGCTTCTACTCCTGGTTCCGGCGACACCTGCACAAGGTCGAGGTGGCTTCGGGCCTGCTGCTCATCGTCATCGGCCTGATGGTCGCCTCCAACAGCCTGACCTGGATCGCCGGCAAGGCTTCGGCCTTCCTGCCCGCGAGCGAAGGTGGCGGCATCATTCAATGGCTTTTCCCCGGCAGCAAGAAAGAGGGCGGGGGCCAGACGCCGCAGCCCGTGACGGCCAAAAACGCGACGCCGAATAACGTCGCCGCCGAACCCGCGCCCGACGTGGAGCTGAAGACGACCGACGGCAAGCTTCTACGCTTGAGCGACCTGCGCGGCCAGGTCGTGCTCCTGAACTTCTGGGCGACGTGGTGCGTCCCCTGCCGCTCGGAAATTCCCGGCCTCAACGAGATGCAGCGCGGCCTCGCCGCGCGCGGACTTAAAGTGGTCGGCGTCACGACGAGCGACGACGCCGAACGCGTCCTGAGCTATCAGAAGGACGTGAAGCAGGACTACACGGTCGCTCTCGGCGACGACGCCGTGGCCGCGAAGTACGCCGTCGGCGTGCTGCCCACGACCTTCGTCATCGACCGCGAGGGCCGTATCCGCCAGAAGATCATCGGCGAGAAGACGCGCGCCGACTTCGAGGCGCTCGTCACGCCGCTCCTCAACGAGCAGGCGACCGCTGCCCTGAAGAGCGAGTGAACGGCACACGCGGCGAGCGAGTCGCACGCGCGCGACTGACGAGCGCGACTGAGCCGCGACGGAAAGCTTGAGCCGGCGAGCGCGACCGCGCCGACCCTTTATTCGACGAACCCGAACGCCCCGCAACCGAGGGAGAAGCAGTATGTCCAGAAATCTCAGACGCACAGGCACAGCCTCAGTCCTCGCCGTCGCCGCGCTCGTTCTTGTGAGCGCGCCCGCGTCGCTCGCGCAAGGCGGCACGCAGAGCGGCACGTCGAACACTTCACAGACCGGCACGCCGAACGCCGCGCCGAGTCCCGCGCAGACGCCTTCGACGGGCCTTGTGCGAACAGAGGGGCACGAGTACGCGCCGCTTCTGGAGCAGAAGATCAGTTACAAGGACTGGTCTTTCAAGAGCCTGAAGGACGGCACGCCCGTCGAGCTGCGGACGCTGTTGCAGGGCAAGAAGCTGGTCGCCGTCGTCTACTTCGCGCCGTGGTGTCCGAACTGGCGCGCGGAGGCTCCGGTCATCGGTCGGCTCTACGACAAGTACAAGTCGCTCGGCTTCGACGTGGTCGCCGTGAGCGAGTACGCCACGGCAGACGACGCGCGCAAGTTTTTCGAGCCGCAGGGCGGCGCGCCCTACACGGTCGTCGTCGAGTCGGAGGCGCGCGAGGCGCGCG
>JALZHC010000593.1 GCA_030914105.1 Acidobacteriota bacterium | reverse complement strand
GCCTACACCTGGTCGCCCATCCCGCTCGCCGCGGCGCTCGTCGCAGAGGGCGCGTACCTCGCCACCGTCCCGGCGAGCACGCTCTACCGGCGGCTCGTCGACAACCGCAACCGCAAGCGCCTGGCCGAGCTTCGACAGAAGCAGCGCGAGCGCATGATCGAGGGCTTCGACCCGCGCGAGCGCGAGGCCGTGCTCTATCTGAAGTGGCTCAAGAACAAGATTTTCGACAACTACGTGAAGTTCACCGGCGCGAAAGAGCTGCCGACGAACATCAAGAGCCTCGACCAGCGCTGGGAAGACTTCGTTGACCTCCTCGACGTTTACCGGCGGCGCAAGCACCACATCCGCTCGATCAACCGGCAGGCCGTGCAGAACCAACTCGTGCAGGCCGAGCGCGCCGTCGAGGCCGCGCCCGACGACCGTTCGCGCCGCATCCAACAGGCCAACGTCGAAATCCTCAAGCGGCGTCTGGCGCAGTTCAGCGAACTCGAACGCTCCGTCAAACTGGTCGAGGGCCAGCTTCAATCAATCGAAAACTTCTTCGGCCTCGTTAACGATCAGGTCGTCACGCTGCCGACCCCTGAGCGCGTCTCGTCGCTCGACTTCGAGCAGCTCTCGGACTCCATCCAGATGACCAAGCAGATGCTCGAAGAGACCTCCGACGTGATGGGCGTCCTCGACAGCCACAACCGCGAACTCGGCCACTACGACCTTCTGCCTTCGTCGGGCACGACCTCGGCGAAGTAAGCGAAGGGAAAGCTCGAAACGAAAAAGGAAAGCTCCGAACAAAAGAAGAGGCCGGACGTTTCAGTCCGGCCTCTTTCATCTTCGCCCGCCATCTGTCTTCATCAGGCGCTTCGCTCGCTCACAGTCTGATTGCTCAGATGCTTCGCCATCTTGCTTCGACCTTTCAGACGCGCCCGTTCCTGCTCCTCTCGACCATCCCGGCGAGCGCCGGCTCGTCAATGCGGTAGGTCTCGTTGCAGAAGTGGCAGGTGAGCGCCGCGCCCCTGTCCTCGCGCAGCATCGCCTCCAGCTCGCCCGCCTCAATCGAGGAGACGAGCGACACCGCGCGCTCGTAAGAGCACGTGCACGCGAAGCCAACCTCGCGCTCTTCCAGAACCTCGAACGGCACCTCGCCGAGCGCCGCGCGCAACAGGTCAACGGGCCGCGCGCCCTCGCGGATGAGGGCCGTAGTGTGCGGGGTCATCCCGACGGAAGATTCGATTGACGCGACCGTCGTGGAGTCCGCGCCCGGCATCACCTGAATCATCAGCCCGCCCGCGGCCTCGACGAACGTCTCGCCCGACTCGCGCGCGCGCACGAGCACACCCAACATCACCGCCGACGGAACCTGCTCCGACTTCGCCAGGTAATAAGCGAAGTCCTCGCCGATCTCGCCCGACACAATCGGCACCGCGCCGCGGTAAGGCTCGCGGTACAGTCCGATACGGAAGCCCGACTCGTAAGTCACATAGAACATCCCGTTGCCTACGACCGCGCTCACGTCGAGCTTGCCGGCGGCGTTCAAAGGCGCGTCCGCCAAGGGGTTTCTCACGTAGCCGCGCACCTGCCCGCGCGCGTTCGTCTCGGCGGTGATACCGCCGACCGGGCCTTCGCACTCGACCTGCACGGTCAGGCGGTCAAACTCCTTCTGCCCCGCGCCGAGCAGGAGCGTCCCCGTCAGCGTCCGCCCCAGGGCCGCTGAGACCGTGTGCGAAGTCCCGTGCCGCCGCGCAGCCTCCGCGACCGTGCTCGTAGTCACCGCCGCCATGCAGCGTATCAGGCCGTCAGCCGCCGTCGCACGCACGAGCGTGTCCTTGTGTCCGTTTCTCGTCTCTGCCAAAACCTTGCCCCCTCGCTCCGGCGTCAAAACGCCGAGTGCTTTAGATGAACGGCTGCCGCGCCTGATTGCCTGCGCCGGAGGGGAGGGAGAGGCCGGTTTGACGGGGAAAACGGGGCCGCAGGCGCGGCTCAGGTAAAATCTCAGGGTGCCCGCCCTATTGGAGCAGTCAAAACGACAGGCCCAATATATTGTGCTATACTGCTCTTGACAAGGAACTGCGTTGGGTGTATCTTCGCGCCGCTTGGGACGAGACGGTGACGCGCGCGGCGGGCCTCGCCAGGATGCCCGCTGCCCAGGCTGTCTCTCGCCCTCCGAGCCGCCCAGCCGAAGTACCCGAGACACAAGTTTGACGGCGCGCAGTTCGCGCCGCACTTTTTTCGATAGTTCTCCAACGTCGCCTCGCGCCCCCCACGAGCGCGGGAAAGGCAAAGCAGATGAGTACCGTTATCGAGCCGAACGCACAGCAGGGAAGTTCTGTCTCTTTTGAAATCACGGGCGCGGCACCAGCGCCCGCCGACACGCTCGGACTCAACGCCCGCCGCGTCATCGCGAAGCGCTACAGCCTGAAGGATGCACAGGGGAACCCCATCGAGGAGTGGCCCGACATCGTCCGCCGCGTCGTCGGCCACGTCGCGCAGGCGGAGACTGACTTAGTCCGCCGCGACGAGTTCTATCAGACGATGGAGGGCATCATGATGCGGCGCGAGTTCGTCCCGAACACGCCCTGCCTCGTCAACGCGGGCAAGCCTTCGGGGCAGCTCGCCGCCTGCTTCGTCCTCGACGTGCCCGACTCCATCGCCGGCATCATGAAGACCGCGACCGACGCCGCCATCATCCACCAGACGGGCGGCGGCACCGGCTTCACCTTCGAGAAGCTCCGGCCCGCGGGCGCGATGGTGCGCTCAACTCACGGCGTCGCGTCGGGGCCGGTCTCGTTCATGAACATCTTCAACACGACGACCGACACGGTGAAGCAGGGCGGCGTGCGCCGCGGCGCGAACATGGGCATCATGCGCGTGGATCACCCGGACGTGCTCCGCTTCATCCACGCCAAGAACGATCAGCACTCGCTCACCAACTTCAACATCTCCGTCACCGTCACCGACCGCTTCTTCGCGGCCGTGGACGACGGCGAGTGGTATCAACTGAGCTTCGACGGCAAGCCCTGGGCGGAGGACATCTTCGACCCCGTCCAGAACGGCCCTTATGCCGTCTACCGCCGGCCCGACGGCTCGACCGTCACCTTCCGCGACCGGCAGGCGTTTCAAGAAGCCGATCTCGCCGGCTGCACCAAGGAAGCGCCGCCGCGCCCCGGCATGGTCTTCGCGCCCGACATCTGGAACCGCATCGTCGCCTCCGCCCACCGCTACGCCGAACCCGGCGTCATCTTCATCGACGAGGTCAACCGCCGCAACCACATGATCAAGTCGATGGGGCCGATCTACGCGACCAACCCGTGCGCGGAGCAGGCGCTCCACTTCAACAACTCGTGCAACCTCGGCTCGATCGACCTGGCGAAGTTCTACGACCCGGCGACGCGCGTTGACTGGGAGCGACTGGCCGAGGCCGTGCGCTGGTCAACGCGCTTCCTCGACAACGTGATCGACGTGTGCGCGTGGCCGCTGCCGGAGATCGACGACGTGGTGAAGCGCACGCGCCCCGTGGGCTTAGGCATAAT
>JALZHC010000592.1 GCA_030914105.1 Acidobacteriota bacterium | reverse complement strand
GGGCCGCCGACGGTGTAGATGGTGACGGAGCTGGAGAGGCCGAGGCCGGAGAGGCGGCCCGCCATGAGGACGATGGTCTCGGACTGCTGGACGATTCCCGCCTCGACGAGCGTCCGCTCGCAGATCTTGAGCATGTCTTCGGTGTTGTCGCAGTGCGGGTGGACGAAGGTCTCGACGCCCCAGACGAGCGAGAGCTTGTCGGCGACGAGCGGGTCTTCGGTGAGCGCGACGATGCGCTGCGCGGGCCGCAGCGTCGAGAGGCGGTGAGCCATCAGCCCCGAAGCGGTGATGACGGCGATGGTGCTCGCGCCGACCTCCTCGCCCGCAAAGACGGCGGCCTCGGAAAGCGCGCGGCTGACGCGCCCCGACTGCCGGCCCACGAGCCGCGTGATGTCCTGCGCGGGCGTCGGCATCCCCGATTCAGCCGACTCGATAATGCGCGCCATCGTCGCCACGGCGAGCACGGGGTACTTGCCCGCGGCTGTCTCCGCCGAGAGCATCACGGCGTCGGTTCCGTCCCAGACGGCGTTCGCCACGTCCGAGGCTTCGGCGCGCGTCGGGCGCGGCTCGGCGATCATTGACTGGAGCATCTGCGTGGCGGTGATGACGACCTTCTCGCGCCGGTTCGCCGCCGCGATGATGCGCTTCTGGTAGACGGGGACGAGTTCGACGCTCGTCTCGACGCCGAGGTCGCCGCGCGCGACCATCACGCCGTTCGACGCGGCGACGATCTCTTCGAGGTTTTCAATCGCCTCGGCCATCTCGATCTTGGCGACGAGCGGCTGGTTGCCGCCCGCGGCACGGATGAGCGACTTGGCCTCGACGCAGTCTTCGGCGCGGCGCACGAAGGAGAGCGCGATGAAGTCGGCGCGCTGGCGCACGGCCCACTGGAGGTCGCGCCTGTCCTTGTCGGTGAGCGAGGGGATCGGCAGGCTCGCGCCGGGCAGGTTGATGCCTTTGCGCTCGGCGAGCGTGCCGCCGTTGACGACGCGCGTCACAACGTCCGTGTCGGTCGTGTTCTCGACGAGCAGCTCAATCGCGCCGTCGTCGAGGAGTATGCGCGCGCCGGGCCGCACGTCGCGGGCGAGGCCGGCGTAGTTGGTCGAGACCTCGCGCGCGTCGCCGACGACGGAGCGCGTCGTCAGAGTGAAGAGCGCGCCCGCGTCGAGCGCGACGGGCTGGCCCCCTTTGAGCATCCCCGTCCTGATCTTCGGGCCGGAGAGGTCGACGAGCACGGAGAGCGGGCGCTTGAGTCGCTCGGCGGCAGAGCGCGCGCGGCGGATGGTCTCGGCGTGCTCCTCCTGCGTGCCGTGCGACATGTTGATGCGCACGGCGTTCGCGCCCGCGGCCAGCACGGCTTCGAGCACCGACGGCTCGCGCGATGCCGGGCCGAGCGTCGCAAGTATCTTGGCTCTTCTCACCTTCGGCAAACCCCTTGATGAATTTTTGCGGAGACGTTCCTGCCGTTGTAATACTCCGCGCGCCCGCCGAAAGCAAGCAGGCAGAAGCCAGAAGCCAGTAGTCAGGAGCCAGTAGAAAAGCTCTCTTCCTGAGGCGTGCTTGTTACCGACGAGGCTCAACCGTCGGAAGAGACAAATCTACTGACTACTGGCTTCTGGCTACTGTCTTTCAGTCGGTCTTCGACGAGAGCGCGGTCGTGACGGCCTGTTCGAGTTCGGCGGCGGCGTCCTCGTCGTAGCCGACGAAGTCTTCGACGAGGCGGCCCTGGCGGTCTATGACGAAGGTGTGCGGGATGCTGTCGTCGCCGGCGAGGAAGAGGCCGACGGTCTGGTCGTCGGGGAAGCCGAGCTGGTATTGAATGCCGTACTGCTTGACGAAGTCGGGAATCTTCGGCTGGTCTTCCTCGCCTCCGACGTTGAGGCCGATGACCTTGAAGCCGCGCGGGCCGAGCTGCTTCTGGAGGCGGACGAGGTGCGGAACCTCTTCGCGGCAGGGCGGGCAGTAGGTCGCCCAGAAGTCGAGCACGACGACCTGGCCGCGGAAGTCCGAGAGCGCCGCGCGCCGACCGTCTAACTGCGTCCACGCGCCGCGCGGAGCGGCTGGGCTTGAGGCGGCGCGATGCGCAGGCTCGACCGGCGGCATCGGCAGATTGGTGCGCGGGGCTTGCGCGCCGGCGGGCGTCGCGGCCTCCTTCGCGACGGCCTGCTTCTTGGAAGCGCCGTCGGGGTCGCATCCGGCGGCGCAGGCGAGCAGCGCGGCGAGCGCAAGCACAGCCGCCGTGCGCGGCACGCTCGATGTTCCGTGGGTTCTCAGTCGCATATCTGCCAAACTCCTGCCGTGCAAGGGCGCGCTCGTATTCTACACGAAGGCGCGCGGGCGTGGCACGCCGGGCCGTTCGGTCATCTTCGCTCTGCGGGCAGGCTCGTTTCAGGGGCGGGGCAGTCGGTCTGGGTCTTCGTCAGGGGCGAGGCCGCGCTCGCCCTCTTCAAAAGAGGGCACGATCTCTTCGGCGGGCACTTTAAACTCCTCGTTGGCCCACGCGCCGAAGTCGAGCAGCTTGCAGCGCTCGGAGCAGAAGGGGCGGTGAGGGTTCTCTTCCCACTTGACGGGCCGGTGGCAGGTTGGGCATTTCATAAAAAGCTGTTGGCTGTTAGCCGTTAGCTTTTAGTCGTCAACTTTGAGCGGCGCGACGGCTAAAAGATTCGGGCCACGCACGCGGCGGACGGCGGAAAGCTGAGTGCCGAAAGCTAAAAGCTAAGAGCCAACAGCTAATGGCTGACAGCTTCTCTCACACCGCCGCCGAGGCTACGGGAGTTTTAATCAGGATTTTCCGGTCTACGAAGTCAATGATACCGGCGCGGCGCAGGGCGTTCAAGCGGACGGTCACGCTCTCGCGGGTGGAGCCGACGATGGAGGCGATCTCGCGGTGCGGGAGTGCTAAATCGATGAGGACGCCGCCCTCCTCCTCGCGTCCGTAGCGCTCGGAGAGTTCGGCGAGGAGCTTATCGAGGCGGGCCGGGATGGCGTCCAGGGCGAAGTCGACGACGCGGCGCTCGGCGCGGGAGAGGCGTTGACCAACCATGCGGAAGGTGTAATCATAAAGCCCGCGGCTCGCGGCCATCCCCTCCCTGTAAACCCCCGCAGGTATTCGCAGCAGTCGCACGTTCTCGTAGGCGATGGCGCACTTCTCGCGCACCCCGGCCGAGTAGAGCGAAGACTCGCCGAAGAGCGCGCCGCGGCCCACGATGTCGATGACGGCCTCGCGGCCTGTCGTCTCCTCGATGGAGCAGATTTTGACGCGCCCGCGCTCGATGACGTAGAGCGCGTCGGCGATGTCGCCCTCGCGGTAGATGAAGCGGCGGCGGCGGAACTCCACGGACTTCGAGCCGCGGGCCAGGATGGCGAGCGCCGAGTCATCGAGGCCCTCGGCGATCTCGGAGTCGCGTATAATCATCTCGCGTTCGGCGGTTGTCAGGTCGCTGGCGCGTCGGTGTGACATGGCGGGGGAACCTTTGCTTTATGAGTCGGGGAATTCGATAAAGCGCGCGCGGCTTCAAGCGCCCGCG
>JALZHC010000591.1 GCA_030914105.1 Acidobacteriota bacterium | reverse complement strand
GGCCCAGACGACGACCGAGCAGCGGAGGCAGTTGACCGTTCTCTTCGCGGACTTCGCGGGGCTGGCCGCGCTCACCGAAGGCGCGGACGCCGAAGATGTGGGTGAGCTGATGCGGACGCTCTGGCCGCTCGTTGACGGCGTGGTCGAGGGGCACGGCGGCGTCGTCGATAAGCACGTCGGCGACACTCTGGTCGCGCTCTGGGGCGCGCGCGAGGCGCATGAAGGCGACCCCGAACGAGCCGTGCGCGCGGCGCTCTCGATGCAGTCGGCGGTCGCCGCCGCCGTCGCCGAAAACGCGCCGCGCGTCCTCGGCGTAAGATCGCGCCCGGCTCACGTCGCGCCGCGCGCGGGCGGCGAAGTCTCCTCGGCTGAGCGCGGCAAAATCTCTTCAGGCGAGCGCGGCGAAGCCTCTTCAGGCGAGCCCGGCGGAAACTCTTCGGGCGAGCGCGGCGCGGCTCCTGTGGGCGCGGTCGAGCAGGAAGGGCCGCCGACGCTGATGCGCGTCGGCGTGAGCACGGGCCTCGTGCTGCTCGGCGAGGTCGGAGCGACGGGTGAGTTGACGGTCACGGGCGACCCCGTGCGCCTTGCGAGCGGGCTTTTGCACGCCGCGCCGGTCGGCTCAGTCCTCGTCTCGCACGACACATACCGGCACGTGCGCGGAGTCTTCCACGTCCACGCGCCCGAAACGCTCGCCGCCGGAGGTCGCACGGAGCCAGTCCAGTTCTACCGCGTCAAGAGCGCCAAGCCGCGCGCCTTCCGCGTGCAGACGCGCGGGGTGGAGGGCGTCGAGACGCGGATGGTCGGACGCAAGAGCGAGCTGCGCCGTCTGACCGAGGCGCTCGAAGCCGTCTTCGACGAGCGCGAGGCGCACGTCGTCACCGTCCTCGGCGACGCCGGGCTGGGAAAGTCGCGCCTGCTTTACGAGTTCTACAACTGGCTGGAGCTTCTGCCCGACCTCTGGTATGCCTTCAACGGTCGCGCGGGCGAGGCCACGCAGGGGCTTCCTTACGCGCTCGTCCGCGACGTCTTCTCCTTCCGCTTCGAGATACAGGACAGCGACCCGCCGGAGCTGGCGCGCGAGAAACTGGAGCGCGGCATGATCGCCATGTGCCACGGCACGCCCGAAGAGGAGGTGAGCATGCGCGCACACTTCATCGGCCAGCTCATCGGCTTCGACTACTCCGCCAGCCACCACCTCTCCGGCATCCGCGACGACGCGCGACAGATGCGCGACCGCGCCTTCCACTACGCCGCACAGTTCTTCGCAGACATCTCGCGCACATACCCCGTCGCACTCTTCCTCGACGACATACACTGGGCCGACGACGGCTCGCTCGACTTCGTCGACTACCTCGCGCGCGAGTGCGCCGCAGTCCCGCTGCTCGTCGTCTGCCTCGCGCGCCCGGTGCTGCTCGAACGCCGCCCCGCGTGGGGCGAGGGACGCGAGCGCCACGACCGCCTGCGCCTCCAGCCGCTCTCGAAGAAGGAGAGCCGCCAGCTCTTCGAGGAGATACTGCGGCGCGCGCGCGGCGTGCCGGCGGAGCTGCGCGAGCTGGTCGTCTCCGGCGCGGAAGGCAACCCCTTCTACGTCGAAGAGCTGATCAAGATGTTCATTGACCAGAAGGTCATCGTGCCGGGCGCGGAGGTTTGGAGCGTCGACGCGAGTCGGCTCGGCGAAGTGCACGTGCCCGCGACTCTGACCGGCGTGCTTCAGGCCAGATTAGACCGCCTGACGCCGGAAGAGAAGGTAGTCTTGCAGCGCGCCTCCGTCATCGGCCGCATCTTCTGGGACGGCGCGGTCGAGCACCTCGGCGCGCGCATCACGGGCGCGATCCGGCGCGAGACCTCGCTCGCCTCTTTCGCGGGCGTGCCCGTCGGCGGCGGCGAGGCCGTCGCCTCCGCGCTCGAATCGCACCGCCGCAAGGAACTCATCTACCGCCGCGAGGCTTCGGCCTTCGCCGGCTCGCGCGAGTACATCTTCAAGCACGCGCTCCTGCGCGACGTGACCTACGAGAGCGTCCTCAAGCGCGAGCGGCGCGAGTACCACCGCCGCGCCGCCGAGTGGCTCACATGGCAGAGCGGCGGGCGCGCGGGCGAGTGCGCCGGACTCGTCGCCGAGCACTACGAGCGCGCGCAGGAGTTCGAGCCGGCGGCGGAGTGGTACGGACGCGCAGGCCGGCAAGCGCGCGAGACCTACGCGCCGGAGACGGCCATCAGCTACTACCGCAAGGCTCTCGACTTTCTCGCGCGCGCGCCCGCCCCGGAAGACGAGTCAGAGGCGCTCGCGCGTCGCGCGCTGCGCGCGGAGTGGTGCGAGGGCTTGGGCGAAGTCCTGCGCGTGCAGGCGCGCTACGCCGCGGCCATCGAGGCTTACCACGCGCTGCGCCTGGCGGCGGAAGACCTCGGCCACGCCGCGATGCAGGCGCGCGCCTGGAACGAGATCGCGCTCGCGCAGAACAGCCAGGGCGACAACCGCGCGGCACTCGAGAGCGCGCGCCGCGCCGAACAGATCGCGCGCCCGGCGGGCCGCGGCGTGGCCGCGCTGACCGAGCTTGCGCGCGCCCTGAACTTGCAGAGTCAGGCCAGCACGCGACTCGGCGACGTGCGCGCTGCGCTGATGCTCGCAGACCGCGCGCTCACTTTCTCGAACGACCTGGGCGACGCAGGCCGGCGCGTGCGCGCCGACAGCTCGAAGTCGCTCGGCATGGCCTACCACTCGCTCGGTCGCTTCGAGCAGGCCGAGGAGTTCAAGGGTCAGGCGCTTCAGACTTATCGAGAGCTGGACGACCGGCGCGCGGTCGGCAACCTCCTCAACAGCCTCGGCGAGACGGCGCGGCTGCGCGGCGACTACGCGGCGGCGCTCGGTCGCTACCAGGAGGCTCTGACAATCGCGCGCGAGATCGGCAACCACGTCGGAGAGATTCTCTACCTCAGCAACCTCGGCGGCGCGCGCGTCGGCCTCGGCGAGTACGAGGCCGCCGAAGCAGACCTCCGCGAGTCCATCGAGCTTGCGACCGAAGTCGGCTACGTCGGCCTCTCCGAAAACTACCGCTTCCTCGCCGAGGCGCTGCTCGGACAGGGAAGACTCACGGAGGCGCGCGACGCGGCGCTGCGCGCGCTCGACCTGGGGAGCGAGATTGAGAACCAGGAGCACATCGCCGAAGCCTGGCGCGTCCTCGGCCTCGTCGCCTCAAGCCTGCAAGCGCCCGTCACGGTCGGCGGCGACACGCACGACGCCTCTGCCTGCTTCAACCGCAGCCTCGAAATCTTCAAGCGCATCCAGATGGAGGCCGAGCGCGCGCGGACGCTCCGCGACTGGGCACGCCACGAACTCACGCGCGGCGACTCCGCGCGCGGCCAGCAGCTCTGGCGCGAAGCCCTCGAATCCTTCCGCCGTCTCGGCATGACGCTCGAAGTCGAGCGCATGACGGCCGGGCCTTGAGCGGCGGCCGTATCGCCCGCGTCACGTTCAGCCGTCGTGTGGGATGAGAAAAGGTCGGGGCGTGTCGGCGTCCTACGGTCGAAATC
>JALZHC010000590.1 GCA_030914105.1 Acidobacteriota bacterium | reverse complement strand
CGCCCCTTGTGTCGAAGAGGCTGCTCTTCTTCTTCCTGCCGTTCGTGCTCTGCTTCGTCGTGCCGAACGTCTACAAGCTCTCGCCGTGGGTCTGGGACAACATCAAGATTCTCTTCTACTGGTGGCTGGCCTCTGCGCCGCTCGTCGCTTTGGTGCTCGCGCGTCTGTGGCGACGCGGCGCGGGCGCTCGCGTGCTCGCGGCCTGCCTGCTCGTCGCGCAGACGGCGGCGGGCGGACTCGACGTTTGGCGCGCGGCCTGGGGGGCGACCGAGCGGCAGAGCTTCGACGATAAAGGCATCGCCTTCGCCGAAGTTATCAAGAGCGCGACGCCGCCGCGCTCTTTGATTCTGCACGCGCCGACTTATAATGACCCGGTTTACCTGACGGGCCGACGCACGTTCCTCGGCTATCCCGGCCACGTCTGGTCGCACGGCATTGACTACGCGGCGCGCGAGGCCGACCTGAAGGCGATCTACTCAGGCTCGCCCGCCGCCGCCGGGCTGATCGCGCGTGACGGCATCGAGTACGTCGTCGTCGGGCCGCTCGAACGCGAAGAGCTGAGGAAGAGCGGCGTCGTCATCAACGAGGCTTTCTTCAACAGTTATACGAAGGTCGCGGAGGCAGGTGGGTTCAAGCTCTACAAAACGAAACCGTAAGAAGTCGCAAGGCTCGTGGGGGGCTGTGTCGTCTTCCTCGGCGTCGAAGCGCCAGCACTCGAACGCCGAGAAGCGCCGCGCCGCGATGGGTGCTGAAGGGCGACGCGTGCAGGACGCGCCGCCGACCGCGCAACGCGGCGGCGAGATTTCGGAGCGCGCCTGGCTCATCGCGTGCGTCGTCATCCTTTTGGCCGCGACGGCGCTGCGCTTCTACGCGCTTGAGCTGAAGCCTCTGCACCACGACGAAGGCGTCAACGGCTTCTTCCTGACGAACCTCCTGCGGCAGGGCGTCTACCGATACGACCCGAGCAACTACCACGGCCCGACCCTCTACTACCTGACGCTGCCCTTCGTCGCGCTCTTCGGCCTGAAGACCTTCGTCGTCCGCGCAGTCACCGCCGTCTTCGGCGTGGCGACCGTCTGGCTCGTGCTCGCTTTGCGCCGGCACGTCGGCGCGGTCGGCGCGCTCACAGCCGCGGCGCTCGTCGCCGTCTCGCCGGCCTGCGTCTTCTACTCGCGCTACTTCATACACGAATCGCTCTTCGTCTTCTTTACGCTGAGCCTGGTCGTCGCCGCGCTGCGCTTCTACGAACAGCCGGAGCGTACAAGCGCGAGGCCGCACGATTTTGCGATGGCGCTGGTAACGCATTTTACAGGCGTCATCGGCGCGCTTATTTACTTCGCCGGTAGAAAAGCCAACCTCCTCCTGTTCGCCTCCGCGTCCGCGGCGCTGCTGTTCGCGACCAAGGAGACCGCGTTCATCTCTATCGGCACGCTCGCGCTGGCGTGGCTCTTCGCGTATGTTTGGGTGGGTTGGGCGGGCGGCGCGCGCGGCGGAAGGAAGGATGCCGGCGAAGAGAGCGGGCTGGCAAAGTTCTTCGCCAGCGAGCAAGCGCCGCTCGCCGTCGCGGGCGCAGTCGTGCTCTTCGTCGTCATCTGGGTTCTGTTCTACTCGTCGTTCGGAACGAACTGGAAGGGCGTCTGGGACTCGTTCGAGGCGTTCAGGGTCTGGAAGCAGACGGGGATGAGCGAGTTCCACAGCAAGCCCTTCGGCACATACGTCGACTGGCTCTGGCAGGAGGAAGCGCCGATCCTTCTGCTCGCCGTCGCCGGCACAGTCATCGCGCTGCTGGAGCGCAGGAAGAATCGCTTCGCGGTCTTCGCGTCGGCGTGGGCGTTCGGGCTGCTCGTGGCCTACTCGCTCATCCATTACAAGACGCCCTGGCTCGTCCTGAGCTTCGTCGTGCCGCTGGCCATCGTGGGCGGCTACGCCGTGCAGAGGCTTGCCGATTGGGGGCGCGCGGACAGTTGGAGGCGCGGCCGCGTCGTGCCGGCGCTCGTCGTCGCCGCCATCGCGCTCGCCGTCGGCACGTACCAAACGCTCGTCCTCAACTTCCGCGAGTACGACAACGACCGCTACCCTTACGTCTACTCGCACACGCAGAGGCAGGCGCTCGAAATGCTGAAGGAGATCGAGCGCGCAGCCGCGCGCGCGGGCACGCGGGAACCGGGCATCAACGTCGCCTCGCCCGAATACTGGCCGCTACCCTGGTACTTCCGCGACAACTCGCACGTCGGCTACATCGGCAGCGTCTCCACCTACTACGACCCGAAGTCCACGCTCATGGTCATAGGCCGCAAGAGCGATAACCCGCAGGAGGATCAGTACCAGAAGCTCCGCCCCATCCTCGCCGCCGAGTACGTCGAGGCCGGCACTTACCCCTTGCGCCCCGGCGTCACGCTCGTCCTCTTCGAGCGCCGCGACCTCGCCGGGAAATAAAGCTTGAATTTCTTGATGCGCTCACGCCGCCGGATGTGGTAATCTCTGCGCGTTCCCAAATAAATCCCGACAGCCCGAAGCCCCCGCTTCCGTAAAGCAATGGGTGCAGCCCTTGCCCTGCTGCCCCTCGCCGTGTCCGTCCACGCAAACAGCGCGACACGATTCCGGCAAAGGAGTATCTCCGTGAATAAAAGAAGAGCCGAAGAGTCTTCCGAGACTTCAGGTATCAGGCCCCACCGCCTGCGAGGCGTTGAGCACAACCTGATAAACGAGAAACGAGTTAAGAACATTCCGAACCGAACGCCGCGCAAACGAAGCAAGAGGCTCATCTCTCTGCTCGCGCTCGCGGCGCTCATAGCCGCGTCGCTCTGGTTGCTGCCGTCGCGCCTCGGCGGCGAGCGCGTGGTGCGTGCCGCCAGCCCTTCTTCGGGGACGATTGGCCCGACGGGGCCGGTCACGCCGGCTGATGGGAAGTGGCACGGCACGGCCACGGGCGGCGCGACCGCCTCCACCGACCCGCTCGACGGCGAGAACGGCTGCGTCGAAGGGACTAACTGCGACACCTTCACGCTCACGGTTCTGCCCGGCACCTACACGGGCAAGGTCATTCACCTCGATGTCACGTGGACTTCGCCCTCGAACGACTACGACCTCGTCGTCTACAAGGGCGGGACGTGCCCTGCGACGGGCAAGTGCAACGGCACGATGGTCTCCAGTTCCGGCAACGGCGCGACCAACGGCGTACTGACTGAAGAGCACGCCCAGATCGACCCGACGGCGAGCGGCGTGGGCGACTACAAAGTCCGCATCATCTACTACAACGCGCCTCCGGGCACGTCGCAGGCCGACCCGCCCAACGGCGTCTTCAGCCTCGCCACCGTCGCCACGGCGCGCACCGCCAACTACATCTCCGGCGGCATCACCTTCAGCCCGAGCGTGACCACCAAAGCGCCCGTCGCCTCGCGCGACGGCGAGCCTTCGAACCGCACCGACGTGCAGGGCAACTTCTACTCCGTCGGCATCCGCGGCTTCCCCGCCGGCATTGACCTCTGGTACAACGACCTGCGCCCGACGGTCGGGGGCAACCCGAACCCAAACTTCGACTCGTA
>JALZHC010000589.1 GCA_030914105.1 Acidobacteriota bacterium | reverse complement strand
TGCTCGAACGCATACTCGGCAGCATCGGGCTGGCACGCGCCGACTGTTACTTAACCAACACCGTGAAAATCATCTGCCAGGGCGACGAGATCACGCCCGAATGGCTCGCCTTCTTCACGCCCTACCTGCACCGCGAGCTGGCCGCCGTGCGCCCGCGGCTCGTCATCTCCTTCGGCAACACGCCGACGCGTGCGCTGCTCCGCACGAAGAAACCGATCTCGCAACTGCGCGGCGAGTTCCACGACTACGAAGGCACGCCGCTCATGCCGACCTTCAACCCGGCCTACCTTCTGCGCGACCCGACGAAGAAGCGTGAGGTCTGGGAGGACATGAAGAAAATCCGCGCGCGGCTGGCCGCAATGCAGTAGCCTGACCGTGAGGGAGGGCGTCGGTTTAAGGATGAAGGCGGAAGGATGAAGGATGAAGTGAAAACGGTTCTGGGTTAACTTCACCCTTCATCCTCCTGCCTTCATCCCTGCTCCAGGTCGGGCTACTGCCTTCGTCGCTTCACCTTTTCGCCGCTTCAAGTTAACTTAGCTCGCCGTGAACCGCCGCTCCGCTTCAACCTCAGACGCCACACGCGACAACGCTGCCGACGGCCAAAGCGCCGCCGGGCCGCTCTACGCCGAGGTCGCGCTGCCGCTGCGTCTCGCGCAGACGTTCACTTACCGGCTGCCGCTCGCGCTGCGCGAGGACGCGCGCGTCGGCGCGCGCCTGCTCGTCCCCTTCGGGCGGACGCTCACGACCGCTTACGTCGTCGCGCTGCACGACGCGCTCGATCCGGCGCTCGGACTCGACGACGCCGAGATTAAAGAAGCCGAAGAGCTGCTCGACGCCGAGCCGCTCTTGACGCCGGAGGTTCTTGAGGTCACGCGCTGGATCAGCGACTACTACGCCGCGCCCTGGGGCGAGGTCTTGAAGGCCGCTCTGCCCGCGGGCCTGAACGCGACCGTCGAACAGGTCGTCACCATCACTCAGGAAGGACGCGACGAGCTTGCGCGCCTGCCCTCCCACCGCACTATCACTGCCAGGGCGCAGGCGCTTCGGCTCGCCGCGCTCGACGGCTCGACGACGATGCGCGAGGCCGCGCGTGAACTCGGACAGGCGCGCGCCGCGAAGGCTGTGCGCGAACTCGCGCGTCGGGGCTGGGTCACGGTCTCGCACCGCGCGCGCAGCGCCCAAGCCAGGGCGAAGCGGCGCAAGGCCGTGCGCCTGCTCCCGCCCGGAGAAGACGCGGGGAATGAAGGTCAAGACGTGAGCGGCGCGCGCGAGGATCGAGTCTCTCTCGATAAGAATGGCGCGCGCGCGCTGACCGAAGTCCAGCGCAACGTCGTCGAAACCCTCATCGCCGGAGGCGGCGAGATGCTCTTCGCCGAGCTTCTGGAAGCCGCACACGCGAGCGCCTCGACGATTCAGTCGCTTGAGAAGCGGCGCGTCGTGGAAGTCTTCGTGCGCGAAGTCCGACGCGACCCGCTCGCCGGCGCGTCGCTCCCGAAGCGCGACGAGTTCCGCCTGACGGAGGCGCAAGACGTGGCCCTGCGCGAAATCAACGAGGCGCAGGGTACGGGCAAGTACGCCGCCTTCCTTCTGCATGGCGTGACGGGCAGCGGCAAGACGGAAATCTATATCCGCGCCATGCGCGCGGCCATCGAGCGCGGGCGCACGGCCATGATGCTCGTCCCCGAAATCGCGCTCACGCCCGTCTTCTCGCGGCGGCTTCGCGCGCACTTCGGCCAGCGCGTAGCAATCTTTCACTCCTCGCTCACCACGGGCGAGCGCTTCGACGAGTGGAGCCGTCTGAAGCGCGGCGAGGCGCGCGTCGTCATCGGCACGCGCTCGGCGGTCTTCGCGCCGGTGAGAAACCTGGGCCTCATCGTCGTTGACGAGGAGCACGAGGCTTCGTACCGACAGCAGGAGTCGCCCTACTACAACGGGCGCGACACGGCGGTCGTGCGCGCGCACAAGGAGCGCGCCGTCGTCGTCCTCGGCTCGGCCACGCCCTCGCTCGAATCTTTTCAGAACGCGCGGGCCGGCAAGTACCGTTACCTGCGCCTGCCCAAGCGCATCGCCGACCGCCCGATGGCGCGCGCCGAAATTCTGGACATGCGCGAGGTCTTCCGCGCGGGCGGACGTGCGGAGGTCTTCTCGCCGGAGCTGCTCGCGGCCATCGAGGAGACGCACGCTCGCGGCGAGCAGTCAATCGTGCTTTTGAACCGCCGCGGCTATTCGAGCTTCGTGCTGTGCCGCTCCTGCGGCGAGCGCATCAACTGCGCGAACTGCGACGTGACGCTCACCTATCACCGAGGCGAGCGCAGCCTCGTCTGTCACTACTGCAACCTGCGCGAGCGCGTGCCCGACGCGTGCCCGGCCTGCCGCGGGCAGTTCCTCTACTTCATCGGCGAGGGCACAGAGCAGATTGAAGAGATACTGCGCGCGCGCTTCCCCGCCCTGCGCATCGCGCGGCTCGACCGCGACACAACGGCGCGCCGCTCGACCTACGAGCAGGCCGTTCTGAGCTTCGCCGCCGGCGAACTGGACATGCTCGTCGGCACGCAGATGATCGCCAAGGGCCACGACTTTCCGAACGTCACGCTGGTCGGCGTCGTCTCGGTTGACGCCGGACTCGCCTTGCCGGACTTCCGCGCCGCCGAGCGAACCTTCCAGCTCATCACGCAGGTCGCGGGCCGCGCCGGACGCGGCAGGCTTCCGGGCCGCGTCCTGATTCAGACCTACCATCCGCAGCACTACGCCCTGCGCCACGCCTGCGCGCAGGACTACGAAGGCTTCTTCGACGAAGAGATCAACTACCGGCGCAACCTGTCTTACCCGCCCTTTGTCGCCCTCGCCTCGCTGCTCGTTCACGGCGACGACCTGACGCGCGTTCAGGCGACCGCCGCGGAAGTCCGCCGCGCTCTCGACCGGCACAACCCCGAAAGACACGTCCGCCTGCTCGGCCCCGCGCCCGCCCCGCTCGCGCGCCTGCGTGGCGAGCACCGCGTACAGATTCTTCTCAAGTCGCGCAGCCGCCCGCGCCTGCGCGAACTCATCCAGCTCGCACTCACCGACGCCGCCAACACGCCCGGCTGCGACGCCGCCTCGGTCAACGTTGAGATAGACCCGGTCAGCCTCATGTGAGTTATTGGCAGTAGCCCGACCGTGAGGGAAGGCGTTCTCGGAAGGAGGAAGGATGAAGGATGAAGTGGATGCTGTTACAGCGTCTCCTTCATCCTTCTGCCTTCCTCCTTCATCCTTTCACCCGCGCCCTCCCTCACGTTCGGGCTACTGCCTCGCTCGCTACCGCTCGCGGTTCTGTTTATGCGATAACACTGCGCATGAAACTCTCAGAGCTTGCGCGGCTGACCGGCGCGCGCGCCGACGAAAAAGATTTCGACGTAGAAATCAGAGGGGCCGCGGGGCTGGACGAGGCCGAGGCGGGACAGGTCGCCTTCCTCTCGAACCCGCGCTACACGCCGCGCGTGCAGACGACGCGCGCGTCAGCCGTCTACGTCGGCGAAGGCGTGGAGGTCGCGCGCGCTGGTATAGCCGTGCTG
>JALZHC010000588.1 GCA_030914105.1 Acidobacteriota bacterium | reverse complement strand
GCGCATCGGTCGGCGTCTACATCCACGACAAGTTCACCACGCCCGACGGCCTCAAGCTCCTCGCCGCCGCGACCTCGACGCGCGTGCGCGCCACGCTCTACCGCGGGCGCTTCCGGCTGGCGTTCGCAGACGACGCGCGCGCGCACGCCTTCGACGTTTACTCTTCGCCGCTGGAGATTGAAGGCGAGCAGGGGCAACTCCTCACGCTCGTTGACGTAACGGAGGCGGCGGAGGCCGAGCAGGACTTGAGGCGTCAGGAGTCTCTGGCCGCGGTGGGCCGTGCGGCGGCGACGGTCGCGCACGAAATCAAGAACCCTCTGGGCAGCATCCGCCTCGGCGTCGCGATGCTCCGCGACATGACGAAGGACAGGGAGGCCATCAACACCATCGACCTCGTCGAGCGCGGCATCGAGCACCTCTCGAAGCTCACGCTCGACGTGACCCAGTTCTCGCGCCGCAGCAAGCTCACCCTCGCCGACGTAGACCTCACAGACCTCCTCGAAGAGAGCCTCGAACTCGTCGCCGACAAACTTCAAGAGAAGCGCACGCCGGTCGAGCGGCACTTCGCTGCCGAACCCCTGCACGGCCACTGGGACGCAGACCAGCTCCGGCAGGTCTTCGTCAACCTCATCGCCAACGCCGTCGACGCCGGGCAGGCCGAAAGCCCCGTCGTCGTCACGACCGAACGCGCCACGCTCAACGTAGGCGACCGGCACAACGGCGGTCACGGCAGGCAAGCCGCGGGCGCGCGCGTCCAGATAGAAGACCGCGGCCAGGGGATGGACGAGCAGACCCGCGCACGCATCTTCGAGCCTTTCTTCACCACCAAGAAGAAGGGCACGGGCCTCGGCCTCGCCATCGCCAAACAGATCGTCGAGCAGCACGGCGGCACGATCCGCGCCGACAGCCGCCCCGGCCAGGGCACGCGCTTCACCATCGAACTCCCGCTCTCGCCCGAAGCCTCTTGAACGGTCGGAAAAGGGAAGGCGAGCAGACACGGCACGCGCGGCCTGTGTCGCTCGCCTCTCTTTTAACTAAACGGAATGTTTGTGGCCTGACTCCCGGCGCGACTTTGAAGAGATGACTGCCGGCGGGCCGGCTCAAGGCCCCGGCTTTGCGCGCCCTGCGCGCGAAAGTTTCATCTACGAGCTCGGAGGAAGTTTTATCTACGTGCTCGGAGGCGCGGGGTGCGCGCGCGTGCGCCTTGAGTTCTTCTTGTTCGGTTGGGGCGGCTCGATTCCGTCAGTCGAGTCAGGCGGGAGTATCATGACGGCATGATACGCGCTCTCCTCTTCAGCCGCCCCCGCGTGACTCTCTGCCAACGCCTCGCTTCCTATTTGTGCCAACGCCTCGCTTCCGGCATAGGTCGGCGGCTCATCACACCCATTGCCCGAAGCGCCGTGCGGCTTCGTGCCGGGCGGCGGGTCGGAGGTGTGAATTTTTTGGGGGCTGAAGTGCGCATGATATATGTTCACGAAATCGTAGTCGTCCTTGAGCTGTCTCGTCCCGTCCTCGTAAATCTCCTCTCGTATCTTGTCCAGAAAGTGGAGGTACGGCTGCGCAGGCTCGCCCTTGATCTTCCTGACCAGCACCTCTGTCCCGTGCTTGGAGATGCGTAAGACGAGCCTCGTCCCATCCTTCATTTCGACGACGGCCATGTCCAGGCTCGGAATCCGCCAGCGCAGCCAACGCAGCGGAACAACCCTGCGAAAGACGCGGAAGGGACGCCAGCCCGTCCAGCGCGGGTAGCAGCAGAGGACAACTCGATCCTCGTCCGACAGCCCGCCCAAAATTTTAAAGATATCTTTCCGCCCGATGTAGGAGAGCGGGATGTCACAGTCCCTGTGCATGTGGGCCAGACATCTTCCGTGGTAATGCTCGTCCATCAGCGGAAGCGTCGCCCGATTTAGCTCGCCCTCCGAGAAAAAGAGCAGAGTCCGCTCGTGCTCGAAATCATTCCCCTCTAATTTGCGGTTAAAGAGCTTCGCCAGGTAGACCTGCATGGACGGCTCGAACCATTCTTCGATGGGTATGACGCTGATGCCGAAGTAACTCCGCGCGTTGTCGAGGGTATTCTTGAGAGTTGCGAGGTGTGTGAAGTTCGTCCTGAACTTGGTCTCCTTGTTGATGATATAAACCATGATGAAGATGTAAGTCACGAAGACGCCGGCGAACAGGAGTAATGTGCGGAGGACTGAGTAGCTCGAATAAAAACCCAACCAGGAGGGCAGTGAGGTCAGCCTATAGTTGGGTATTGTGATGAGGCCCTCGATGAAGCTCTCGACGATCAGGCCGATGACGAGTGGGGCAACGAGGTGAAGCATCGCGTGCTTCCTCAGCCGATGGAGCAGAATCAGCCAAATCATGTTCAGTTCCTCCAGGTGAGTCTGACGCCGACACGAAGCTTCGGGCCAGCGTTGGCTGTCGGCTGACGAGGGCGTGGTGCGCCGGCAGATTCAGGGATTTCAAAAGGCTTCTGAACCGGAGAGCGGTTCTCGCCGGGCATACTTCATGAAGGCTGGCACAGGAAGGACGCGGTAGTCGTAGGCTCTGAGGACCAGCCTGTCACCCTCTGCTCGTTCGGCGGAGGATATTAAAAGTTCCGCCAATAGTCAATGCAAATCTCGGCAGCCGAATCGGCTTGCGAGTCAAGAAGCTATCTCCGGCAAAAGGCGGGCGCACGCGCCAAGCCTCTCATGCGCGTTGAATGCCGCCCGACTTACACGGCGTCTCGACAGTCATCTTAGAAGGCTTGAATTTTTTCGAGGAGAGTGGCGGCTGCCGTCTCGCCGCTGCGCACGCAGTCGGGCAGGCCCGCGCCCGTGTAGGCGTTGCCGCAGAGGGCGAGCGCGGGGAAGTTTTGAAGGTGTGCGTTGATGCGCGCGAGGCGTTCGAGGTGGCCGAGGTGGTATTGGGCCATCGAGCGCGGCCACTTCTCGACGTGTGCGAAGAGGGGAGCAGCCGAGACGCCGAGCAGGTCGCGTAGGTCGCGGCGGACGGCTTCGGTCATGCGGGCTTCGTCGAGTTCAAACATTTCGGGTTGGAGCGCACCGCCGACGAAGGCGCGCAAAAGCGCGTGGCCTTCGGGCGCGCGGGAGGGGAACTTGATGCTGCTGAAGGTGCAGGCGAGCGTGGCGCGACGCTCGATGAAAGGGACGACGAAGCCGAAGCCGTCGAGCGGGTGTGGAATACTGGCGCGGCGGTAGGCGAGGTTGACGGTGGCGGTCGAGGCGTAGGGTATCCGGTCGAGTTCGTCGGCGAGCGAGTCGTCCGTCTCGCGCAGAAGGCGCGCGGCGGCGTAAGACGGGAGTGCGAGGCAGACGGCGTCGGCGCTTATCGTCTCGCCGCCGTCCGTCTGCAAAAGCCAGCGGCGCGGGCCGTCATCAAGCCCTGGCTCGGCCTCAAGCCTCGTCGATTGCGTTTTGTCTCCAAGTCCCGACGGTCGGAGCTTGCCCTCAAGCACGGACGAGTGCGCCGCGCTCTCAACGGTCGAGCGCGGCACGCTCTCAGGTCGCGAAGGGTCGAGTCTGAGCGATAAGACTTTTGTGTTGAGG
>JALZHC010000097.1 GCA_030914105.1 Acidobacteriota bacterium | reverse complement strand
GGCGCGAGGAGCGTCGTCAGGAACTTCTCCGAAGACGACGCCCGCTGGTTTCCCGAAGACGAAGCACGCGGGTTTTCCGGAGACGGCGCGCGCGGGTCTGCGAGCCCCGGCGCCTCGCGCAGTTGGAGCGGTAGTTCACGTTGCGCGCCGAGAGATTCAGCCTCCGCGTCGAGCGCCGCGCGCAGCAACTCGCCCCAGCGCCGGTAGAACGGCGGCGCGACTTCCCCGAGCTTGTCAAGATAGACGGGCAGCCAGCTCAAAAGGTGCTCCCACAAAAACGCCCGCCTCGCGCCCCGCAGGTACTCACGACGGCGGGCGTCCGCTTCATCCTCCTCCGCCTCCGCGAGCCCCGCGTAAGTCCCGAGCATCAGCGCGAGGTGATCCGGCTCCGGCGGAGGCCGTTGGCCGAGCGCCGAGAGGAAGCCCGCGACGCGGTCGCGCGCCTCGCCGCCCAACATCCCCTCCGCGCCCAGATAGACCGACGCGTATGGGTAGAGGCGGAACACGAAGGTCTCCGTGTACTCACTCGCTGAAGGCGGCTCGCCCAGGTTCAGCAGCGCAGCCAGCCGCGCGACCTCCGGCCCTTCGGGCGGCTCTGCGAAGACTGCAAGTGCGCGGAAGAGTTCCATCAGCGATAAGCTGTCGAAAGCAAACAGGCCCGAAGGGGCGAAATGTAAAAGCCAGGGGCAACGCCCCTGGAATTCGAGCGCAAATTTCTAAGCCCCGAAGGGGCGAAATAAATTTCTAGTCCCAAACGTATCGTTCGTCATAATCCACGCCGTACTTTTCAAGGAAGCCTCTGTACTCTTCCTCGAACGTTCGGCGACGGTGGTGCTCTTTCTGCTCCGCAATGTATCTCTTCAACGCCTGAACGTTCGACTGGCCGATGGAAAACGCGCCGTAGCCGGCCTGCCATTGAAAGTTTCGGTGCGAGCCGCCTTTAGTCTTCGCCAACTTTGAAGAACGCTTCTTCACCTCCTCGACTAACTCGGCGACGGTTACTGTGCGCGACAGCACGAAGAGCGTGTGGACGTGGTTCTCGGTTCCGTTAATCGTAAGCGCGGGCGAATGGCATTCGCGAAAGACCGCGGCGAGGTAAGCGTGCAGCTCAGACTCGATTTCAAGCGTGATATACGGCTCGCGATGTTTAGTGCTGAAGACGAGGTGGACGAGAATTGAGGAGAGGGATTGGGGCATCTTTATCTCCCATTTATTCCGCCCCGTTGGGGCTTTAAACATTCACTCGCGACCACCTCAGGGGCGTTGCCCCTGGCTTTTGCATTTCGCCCCTTCGGGGCTGAAGCACAACCTATTCAGCCTTGATCGGCTCTTCTTGCTGGGGCAGGCGGTAGAACTCGCGCGCGGGTTTGAGTGGACGCAGAAGCCAGTAGGGGCGGCGCGTGCCGTCGGGCGAGTGCTCGTCTGCGGGGCGCGTGAACTGGAGCCAGGCGCGGTAGACGGCGCGCGACTTCTCCGTGTTGACGTGTATGTCGCCGGGACGGTCTGTCGGGTCGGCCTTGCGGACGCGGACGGCCTGGTGCCAGCAGTGCATGCCTGAGACGGGGTCTGGGTGGACTGGGAAAGTGAGGTTCTGGTGGACGCCGACGTCTGCCCACCAGATGCGCGCGGTGTCGGCGTCGGAAGATTGGTAGGCTTCCGCGCCGCGCTCTCGCTTGAGAGACCACTCGCCGCCGACTCCGGCGAGCGCGACGGTCGCCATCAACTGCCTCTGGCCCTCGCCCTCGTGCGCGAGCTTCCAGCGCCCCATGTGATGACTGCACGCGACGACGCCGGGCCGTATGCCTTCCGTCACCCAGGCGCGGACGACGAAGTGGCCCGACTCCGTCTCGACGCGCACCAGCGCGCCGGTCTTCACCTGAAGCTCGCGCGCGTGCGCCGGATGAATCCAGAGCGGGTTGGTGTGCGCGATCTCGTCGAGCCACTTGGCGTTCGCCGAGCGCGTGTGAATCTGCACGGGCAGGCGGAAGGTCGAGATGAGGACGGACTGATCGGGGTTGAGCTTGTCGGGGTGGACGTGGCTCTTAATGTAGGCGGGGATTGCGTACTCGTGCCAGCCCCAGTCGGCCAGAGTCTTCGAGTAGAACTCGAGGCGACCGCTCGGAGTGGGGAAGCCGCGCAGGATTTTTTCCTCGACCCGCACGCCGACGAAGCGTCGGCCCTCTTCGTCGCCGTCTATCGAGGGGATGGGCACGATGTTGGGCGAGGCCGGCTTGGCAGTCCGCGTGTAGACGCGACCGAAGCGGTCGACGCGCGTGTCTTCAAGCTCTTCGGCGGCAACCTCCTGCTCGTAGAGCGCGCCGATTTTTTTACTGATTTCAAAAGCGCCGTAGCGGCGCATGAACTGAAGCGGCGTCAGACCTTCGGCGGCGGCGCGTTCGGGCAGGCCGGGCACGGAGTTCTCGAAGATGAAAGCATAGTATTCGTCAACGCTCAGCCGCTCGCCGGGGCGTCGCGGCGACTCGGCGAACTTGCGTATCCCTAGAGAGCCGTCGGGGTCTATGCGCCAGGTCAGCTCAAGCCAGAACTCGTTTTCCTCCCAGACCTCGCCGGGGTTCACCTCGCGCGTGTCACGGACAACTTCGCCCATGCGCTCGCGCGCGGCGCGCAAGACGGGCTGGCGGAAGCCGAGCCACTGCGCGTCGTGCGTCTCGTAAGAATGTATGTCGTGTCGCTCGGAGCCGTGGCCCATCGGCAGGACGTAGTCTGCGAAGTACGCGGTCTCGTTCCACGTCGGCGTCAGGGCGACGTAGCAGCCGATCAAACTCTCGTCCTGCAAGACCTCGATCCAGGAGAAGCCGTCGGGGTTCGTCCAGACGGGGTTGTAGACGCGCGTGAAGTAAGTATCGACACGCCCGCGCCCGTCCTTGAGAAAGTGCGGCAGCAGAAACGAAAGCTCGTTCATCGCGAGCGGGTACTCGCGCGGCCAGGTCAGCTCGTTCCAGCGCGGCGGGTGCGGCGGCGTGTAGACGGGCCGGGGCACAAACTTGTTCCAGGCGTTCGGGAAGACGCCGCCCTCGGTGGCGACCGCGCCCGTGAGCGCGTTCAAAAGAAAGAGCGTGCGCGCGACCTGCCAGCCGCCGCTGTTGCCCGAAGCCGCCGAGCGCCAGTTGTGACTCGAAAGCCGCGTGCCCGCCGACGCGACCATGCTTGCCACCTCTTCGATCTGCCGCGCTTCGACGCCCGCCTCGCGCGCGGCGAAGTCGAAAGTGAACTCGGCGTAGAGCGTTTTCAGAATCCCCTCGAAGCCCTCGAAGCTCGTCTCCAGCTCCGGGTGCTCGACGGCCATGTACTCCTCCCAGTTCCACCAGCGGCGCACGAATTCGCGGTTGTAGAGATTGTTCTGAATCAGGTAGTTCGCCACGGCGAGCAGGATGGCGGCCTCGGAGCCTGGATAGGGCGAGACCCACAGGTCTGCGTGCGTCGCCGTGTGCGAGAGGCGCGTGTCGAAGACGATGAGCTTTGCCCCTTGGGCCTTCGCCTCGATGATGCGCTGCGCATGCGGGTTGAAGTAGTGGCCGGACTCCAGATGCGCGCTGATGAGGAGGATGACGCGCGCGTTGGCGTGGTCGGGAGAGGGGCGGTCGAGTCCCATCCAGAACTGGTAGCCGGCGCGCGCCGACGAAGAGCAGATGTTGGTGTGCGAGTTGTGGCCGTCGACGCCCCACGCGGCGAGTATGCGCTCGGTGAAGCCGTCCTCTCCGGGCCGGCCCACGTGGTACATCACCTCGTTGTGTCGGCCCTCGGAGATAGCCTTGCGGATGCGCGCTGAGAGGTCTTCTAAAACCTCTTCCCAGCCGACCTGCACCCACTTGCCCTCGCCGCGCCGGCCCGCGCGCTTGAGCGGGTAAAGAATCCGGTCGGGGTCTGTGACTTGATTGAGAGTCGCCGGCCCCTTCGCGCAGTTGCGCCCACGGCTGCCGGGGTGTTCGGGGTTGCCCTCGAACTTGCGCACGCCCAGAGTCTCCTTGTCCACGTAGGCCAGAAGGCCGCACGCCGACTCGCAGTTGAAGCACGTCGTCGGCACGAGCATGTAGCGACGCTCTTCTCTTTCGGGCCACGCGCGCGACTCCAGCTCCACCCAGTCGTCCCAGCGCTCCTTCGGCGGAAACGCGGCCAGGTGAATCCGGCTCGGCCCCGGATAGAAGGTCTCGCCGCGCGCCTCCACCTCTTTGCGCGCCGCGCTCACACGCTCGTTTAGTTCTTTGAGGCTCATCTCTTCAAGTTCTTGTGATATGTCCCGCGGCGGCGTCACGTCGTAGTTAAGGGTGCGACGGTGATTCCCGTCAGGAAGGGAATTGCAGAGTTGCGCGTCAGGATGAGCACGGGACGACGCTTGTCGGGCGCTCGGAAGGTGTACCAGTAGACGTCGCCCTGGTTCATGGCTCACTCCAGACCTGCTCAGCTTCCCACTCGCCGACCTCGTCTGTCGTCTGCGGCTGACGGTTGTAGCCGCGCGCGTGTTTCTGCTCCAGCGCGATGACTTCCTTCTGCTGCAAGGCCCTTTCCAGCGCCGTGCGGACGAAATCCTCACGCGTCATGTCGAGGGCGCGTGTCGCCCGCTCCACCTCCGTCAGCATGGACTCTTCAATTTCGACCTCAATGGTTTTCATGGCTCGCACTCAAGCTCCGGAATTTGTCTGTAGTTTAGCACGAGGCTCATAAAACTTTCGTTTACGTTCTCAGCCGCGCGGCTTCTTCCCGGCGGCGAGCAGCTCGACCGACTTCTCGATGCGACGAAGGCGCGTCTCAGACTTCTTCGCGCCTTCGATGGCCTCGACGTGCTCGCGCTGGTGCGTGTAGCTGAGCTTATTCCAGGTGGCCTGCGCGTCCTTGTTCGCCTTGAGGGCGCGTGCGAAGTCCGCGGGCGGGGTGACTGTGCGGGCTTCCGTGTCGCGCTCCAACGTGACGGGGACGGTCTCGCCGCCGCGGACGCCCGCGGCCTCGCGCATCTGCCGGTTGACGACCATGAAGTGGCAGTCGCCGCCCATGCGGAAGATCGAGCTTCGGAAGGGAGCACCGTTGATGGTGCCGCGCACTGGGACGCGCCCGCGCGCGCCGAAGGTCTTCTCCACGTCGAAGGGGATGTCGATGGAGCAGACCTCGCCGCCCTCCCTGCGGTTGACGACGGCGCGGAAGCGTTTGACCGGCGACTGCGCAGTGACGGGCGACTTCGCAGGCGAAGACTTCGACGCCGCATCCTTCCGTTTCGGCGCGGCCCCCTTCGTCGTTTTCTTTGACGCGGCCCGCCTCGTCGCCTTCTTTGTCGTAGCCATGCTTCTCGTCTCCCGCTTCATCCAGCCCTTTCAGGTCTTCAATCTCTAAACGCGACCCAATCCGTGGCGACGGCCCCGGCCTTCCACACCTCGCCGCTTCGGGACTGTTCGCAGCTCAAGCCAACGGCACGGACTGTCCGGCCTGCACGTATGCGTGCTCGTGAAGCGCGAGGCCCGCGAGCGCGAGCGGCGCGGCGGCCACGCCGAGCCAGGGCGCGAAGACGCACGCGGCGGTCAGAACTATTCCCGTCCAGAAGAACGCTCCGTAACGACCGCGCGTCATCTCGCTCGCGGCCAGGCGCGCGTGCGCCGTCGGGTGCGTGAGCGAGACCTCGCCCCAGACCATGAGCAGGTGTATGAGACTCGCCGCGCCGAGCGTCCACGCGAGCGGCACGACCGCCGACGGCTCAAGCCACAGCGCGAACGGTAGCAGCGCCGCCGCGCCGAGCAGCAGCGATTGGACGAGCAGGTGCGGCGGAAGCAGAGCGCTCTGCCAGAGGTCGCGCGCTTTGGCCTGTGCGAAGAGGTATGCCGTGTAGACTGCGGTCAAAGCGCCGAGCGGCAGCCCCGGTATCAAGAGCCAGATTTGCGCGCTCGCGCTCCCCGCGAGGCTCGATGCGAAGTGAAGCGCGAGCACGAGAGAATAACCCGCGATGATGAACGCGCCTTTGACGAGCCAACTGCGCCAGTGCGGTCGCGTGAAGATCATGTAGAAACGCGCGGGATGCTCCAAGTCCCAGATGAGCAGGCCGCCCGTGATTGCGAGGAACGAGCCGGACAGGACGGGCGCGACCCAGAGCCACAGGACGCTGCGCAGTGGTTGGAGTTCCCAGCCGTTGCCCGTCCAGAGAGAGTAGGCGCGACTGATTCCCCAAAAGTCCACGAGGCTGAGGAGGAAGAGCAGCGCAGCGACGAGGTACGCGCCCGCGGCGATGCCCTTCGTCCAGGTGTAGAGGCTGACGCGCCAATCCCAGGGGAGCGCGTGCGGCACGTCATAGGCGAGGAGCGCGGCGGCTGAAGTGTTGTGAAAGTCGGGCGTGCCGGAGTTGACCGTCTCGGCGTCGCGCTTCTGCTCGGCCCACATGAAGAGATCGCCTTCGGGGCGTCGGGCGGCGAGCGGGTCGAGCGTCGCCTGGTGCGCGCCCTTGTAGAAGAGTTTCGGCAGGGTCTCTTTTTCGGGCCGTCGCACCTGCAACGGCTCGCGCCCGACGTAGTGCGCGACGCGTGAGGAGGGGTCGTTCATGTCGCCGACGAGGATCGCTTCGACGGGGCAGACCACGACGCAGGCCGGCTCTAAACCAACGTCAATGCGGTGCGCGCAGAAGTTGCACTTCTCTGCGGAGTGGTCTTCGGGGTTGATGAAGATCGCGTCGTAGGGGCAGGCGGCCATGCAGGCCTTGCAGCCGATGCAGATCGCCTTGTCGAAGTCAACGATGCCGTCGGCACGCTTGAACATCGCGGAGGTCGGGCACGCCGCGACGCACGGCGCGTGCGCGCACTGGTTGCAGCGCGTCACCTGATGCGCGCGCCGCGCCTGCGGCCACACGCCCACGTCGACGTGCTTGACGTAGGTGCGCGTGACTCCGACGGGCACGTCGTTCTCCGACTTGCACGCGGTCGTGCAGGCGTGGCAGCCGATGCAGCGCGTCTGGTCTATGACTTTGGCCCACTGCGGCTGCACGTCTGTCTGCATCAACGGTCTCCTCGGTCGGCGGAAAGCGACGATTTCGCGTTCTGATGAAGTATTACGAGCGTCAACGCTTCTACACTTTTAGGACACCGCAAGTCAATGCCGCCTCACACGCCCGCGGTACTATCTCCTTCTTACTACTTGCGCCGTGGGCTACAATCTTCCGCCCCGAACGCTTTGTCGTGTGGTTCAAGATTCAAGATTGAAACGGAGGGAAACGAGATGAGAATTTCGGTGCCGGTTATCTTCCTTTTGTTCGCCGCCGCCAACGCCGCGCTCGCCACGGCGCAGACCCTGAAGAACTCCGCCGCGAAGAACGCGCCCGCGCGCGACGTGGTCTCGACGCGCGAGCTGGAGCGCATCAACTGGATGGAGTTCAAGGAGGCCGTGCCCGCGAAGGTGCAGACGGTTCTTCTGCCGACGGGCACGCTTGAGCCGCACGGCGTCATCAACAACGGCGCGGACATCACCGCGCCCGTCGCGATGGCGCGGGCGATTGCGCCGCGCGTCAACGCTTTTGTCGCGCCCGTCCTGCCTTACGGCATCACGGGCAGCCTCTCTGACTACCCCGGCGCGTTCCAGATTACAGAGTCGGCCTATCGCCCCTTCGTCAAACAGATCATGGAGGGACTCGCCAAGAACGGCTTCAAGAATATCGTCGTGCTGAACGGCCACGGCGGGCCGCAGACAGCCGTCCTGAACTCGGTCGCGGCTGAAGTCTCGGCCGAGCGGCACGTCCGCACGCTCGTCATCAACTGGTGGTCGTTCGCCTCCGACGTGACCAAAGAGGTCTTCGGCGAGGACGGCGGCCACGCGGGCTGGAACGAGACGGCCTACGTGCAGGCCGCAGACCCCAGCCTCGTCCACGCCGACAAGTACAAGGACGATCTCGCCACGCCCTCGCCCGCGGCGGGCACCTGGTCGGCCTCGCCCTTTCCCTCTTCCATCATTCTCTACCAGCCGGGGCAGGGCTATCCGAAGTTCGACCAGAAGAAGGCCGACGAGTATTTCCGAAAGGTCAACGACAAGGTCGCCGGTCTCATTAATGATGTCGTGCGCAAGTGGGACATGGCGGGGCTGTAGAGGGGACTGCGGGATTGATTCATTGGTTCAATGAATCAACGAGCCGATGAACCGTTGAATCAATCCCGCAGTCGGCTGGTGCGTAGCCAAAGCGGCCCGCGAGTTGGTACTATCTGTCCGTTCCCCGCGAACAAATGCAAGGAGGAGAGGCGTCGCGGCGGCGTGTGCGTTCGCGCTTGAGCGCGCTGTCGTTTCGACGCTTGAGGAAGATGGCTCTGCATCGAAAGAACGGAAAGCTCGCCGCGTTCGCCGCCGCGCTCGTCCTGGCTTTGGCGTCGCCGTCGGTCTTGGCCGCGAAGAAGTCGAAGAAGGATAAGGCGGTGCCGCGCGGCACGCCCGTCATGTGGCGCAGCCACAAAGTCGAGTCGCTCGATCTCTTCGAGGGGCCGGGCGGGAAGTCTGAACGCCCAGACCTGCGCCGGCTGCGGCTGCTCAAAACCGAGGAGGGCGGCTACTCGCCGAAGTTCCGCGTGAAGGATGCTTCGGGGCGCGAGTGGGTGGCGAAGCTCGGCGAGGAGGCGCAGTCGGAGACGGCTTCGGTCAGGCTCGTCTGGGCCGCGGGCTACGCGACGGAGGTCAACTACCTCGTCCCTTGCGCGCACATCCCCGGCGCGAAGCCCTCGAAGAAGGTCGAGCGGTGCGAGGGCGACGGCTTCCAAAACGTCCGCTTCGAGGCCAGGGGCCTCAAGCGCGTCGGCCCCTGGAAGTGGAAGCAGAACCCTTTCGTCGGCATGCACCAGCTCGAAGGCTTGAAGGTTCTGATGGCGCTTTTGAACAACTGGGACTTGAAGGACACGAACAACGTCATCCTGTACGCGCCGGGCCGGAACGGTCGCGGCGAGCTGCGCTACGTCATCAGCGACCTCGGCGCGACCTTCGGCAAGACCGGCCACATCCCACTCTTCTGGCGCTTCGCGCGCAGCCGCAACAACCCGGAG
>JALZHC010000587.1 GCA_030914105.1 Acidobacteriota bacterium | reverse complement strand
GCTCTCGGATTCGGGCGGCTTGCAGGAGGAGGCCCCGTGTCTGGGCAAGCCGCTGCTCGTCCTGCGCGACAAGACCGAGCGCCCCGAAGCGCTCGAAGCCGGAAGCCTCCGGCTCGTCGGCT
Source organism: Acidobacteriota bacterium (assembly GCA_030914105.1). Lineage (GTDB taxonomy): Bacteria > Acidobacteriota > Blastocatellia > Pyrinomonadales > Pyrinomonadaceae > QHXN01. The sequence goes on along the minus strand of JALZHC010000587.1, from coordinate 3,445 downwards.
CTTCGGCCCGCCGCATCGTCGAGGAGACTTCGCGCCTGCTCAACTGCGAGTCGGCCTACCAAAGCATGTCGCGCCCGCGCCACATCTACGGCGACGGCCAGGCCGCGCGCCGCATCGTTGACGCGCTGCTCGCCCAGGAGTAGACGCGCGTCAACTCCGCCCGCGCCCTTCTGTGCGGAGAGGTCTGTAGGTCTGAGCCGTCAGCCCGCCGGGGTCAGCGGATGCGCGTCATCTGACGCCAGAAGAATCTGCCGAGGCGTGAGAAGGCGTTGCGGTCTTTGGCGGCCTGCTGCTGCGGTTCGACGCCCAGGCCGAGGGCGGCGGCCAGTTCCGGGTTGGGCGGGGCGATGTCTTCGTCGCCGTGGCGTTCAGCGAGCCAGCGCGTGAAGGTGCGCGTGACCATGCGGCGCTGGAGGAGTTCGGCCTCGGCGATGAAGGCCGCGCGCAGGTCGTCCACCTCGGCTATCTCCAGGCGGTTCGCCTCGTAGTAGCTGCGAAGCGCGTGGAAGAAACGCTCGTCGCCGAGGAGCTGGCGCAGAGCCACGAGCATGAGCGCGCCCTTGCTGACGACGATGGCCGCGTACTGGAAGGAGTTGCGGTAGTCGCGCGAGGGAGCATTGGCGGCACGGTCTTCGCCGCCGAAGGTTCGATAAACCTGGTAGACGCCGCGCAACTGATCCTCCTGCATCTGGCGCGCGCGCTCCTCGCCGCGCACGTCCTGCACGTAGAGCAGCGCCGACCACTGCGCCAGCGCCTCGTCTAAGACAGGCTCGCGCTGCGGGTCGCTCCCCACGGCCTCGCCCCACCACTGCTGCGCGACCCCTTGCGCGGCGGCGAACTCCAGACTGTCTTCGACCGACGAGCGCTGCTCGCGCACGAGTTCGGGGAGCGCGCGCATCGCCGGCGAGTCGAAGTCGACGTAGAAGGCGCTGGCGATGGCCGCGAGTCCCGCGAACTCCTCGCTGCCGACGCCCGCGACGAAGGGCGCTTCCGTGACCGTGACGGTTTTCATCGGAAGCTGCCCGAAGCGTGAGACGTAGGTGCGCGCCGCGTCGGCGGCGAAGACCGAGCGCACGCGCAAGGGGCCGACCGCCTGCTCCGCCGAGCGCAGGCCGCGGCCCGCGACGAGCGCGAAGCCGCGCATGGACTCGCCCCGAAAACTCCGGCTGCTGTTCCTGCCGAACTCCGCGCTGCCTTGCTCGTCGGAAGAGGCGAAGAGCTTGACCTCGCCGAGCGTGTTGACCGTCACGTCGTAGTCGGCCACGTCGGCGAAGAAATTGTCGCCGACCGTCGGCTCGACCTTGCGCCGCCAGTCGCCGCCCTCGCGCGCGGCCAGGACGGGGTAGAAGCAGCCGAGCACAAGGACGCCGCGCGAGACGAAGTTCGTATCGCGCGCGCGCCTCACCTCGCGCGTGTCGTGCAGCGCCGCGCCGACCTGCTGGACGACGTGCGCGGTCAGGCTCGTGTCGTCCGGGTCAATTTCAGGGACGCTGCCGCGGAAGGCGACCTCGACCTCTGCGGAAGAGCCTGCGGCGACGGCAGTGCGCAACTGCACGCGCAGCGTCACGCCTTCGTCTTCGAGCGCGAAGGCCAGCGCGTCGCCCGCGGGCGCGGCGCGCACCTGCGTGACTTCGAGGCGCGGCTCGTCGGGCGCGGGCGAGTCCGGGGCCGACGGCGCGCCCGCACGCTCGTCTTCGGCGCGGAGGTTCGGATAGAGGTGGAAGTAGAGCGCGCCCGCCGCCGAGTCGTCGCGGTTAATCCAGCGCACGCGCTCCGTGCCCGTGTAGGTGCGCGCGTCGAAGTCGAGGTTGAGAGTGAGCCGGTAGTGTGTGCGTTCGGTCGGCTCGCCCTTCTGCTGCCTGGCGGGGTCGAGCCGCTTCGCGCGCGGAGCCGGAGAGGCCTGGGGCGAGAGCGGGACGAAGACGAGCAGAGACGCGAGCAGGCAGAGGCGGGCCGCGGCGAGCGTCTGGGCGAGCCGATGGATGCCCGCCGCCCTCACCGCGCCGCGTTGCTCGTTCGACTGTCTCAAAGGCTTGCTGCCCGTCCGCGCGCTCGGCGCGACTTCAGTCTTACCTCTGCCCTCTGGCCGTCGCCGCGCGGCCCGTCTCGGTGATGTTGACGAAGCGTATGCGGTCGCCGCGCGCGATGCGGTCGACCACGTCCATCCCCTGCGTGACGCGACCGAAGACCGTGTAGCCGCCGTCGAGGTGCGGCTGCGGCGAGTGCGTGACGAACCACTGCGAGCCGCCCGTGTCCTTGCCCGAAAGCGCCATGCCGACCGCGCCGCGATCATATGGAACCAGATTGATCTCGCAGCGAATCTGGTAGCCGGGGCCGCCGTTGCCGTCGCCGCGCGGGTCGCCGCCCTGAATGACGAAGTTGGGCACGACGCGGTGGAACGAAATGCCGTCGAAGTAGTGGCGGCGCGCGAGCTGCACGAAGTTGTCAACGGTGAGCGGCGCGTCTTCGGGCAAAAGCTCAATCGTGAACGTGCCCTTGTCAGTCGTCACGACGGCGCGCACAACTTTTCCGATGCGCGCGACGGCGCGCACGTAGTCCTCACGGTGGTTGCGCGTGTTGACGGTCTCGACGCGGCGCACGGCTGCTTCGCCTGCGCCCGCGCGCTCGCGAAGGATGTCGGCGGCGCGGCGGCGCACGAGGTAGTCCGTCACGTCGAGCGCCTTCTGAATCGCCGCGGTCGCCCCCGCGTCCTTCTGCTTCGAGAGCGCGCCGAGGATGGAGAGCGCCGCGTCGTTCATGTCGTCGTCGAGCGCGCGCGGCAGCGCGTCCGCGAGCGCGCGCGAGCTTTCGGCGTCGGGCGGAAGCTCCGAGAGGATGTCGGCGGCGGTCGCGCGCACGATCACGTCGTCGGCCTTGAGCTGCGCGCGCGCAAGCGCCGCCAGGTCGAGCGGCTTGAAGCCTTGCAGCGCGCGCAAGATGTCGGGCACGGCCAGCGCGGGCGTGCTCGGACTCTGGACGAGCGAGCGCAAAATGATCTGCGCGTCGGCCTGAAGGCTGACGACGCTGTTGCCGACCTGCGCGCTCGTCACAGACGCCGTCTCGCCCAAACCCTGCCCGACCGCCGAGACCTTCTGCCAGGGGACGTTCGGGTTGCCGGAAGAGGCGAGGCGGCTGACGAGTTCCGTGACCGAAGGGTCGCGCGCGTACTGCGCGGGCGCGACGCGCGCCAGCGCCGTCTCGACCTCCGGCGCGAACAGTCCAGCCTCTCTCATCCCGCGCAGGAGAGCGACCGCGTGCTCGTCGTTCGAGTTCGGCAGCACGCGCCCCAACGCGGTCGCGATCTCCAGAAGCTCGTTCGCCTCCGAGGGGTTCGACGCGCCGCCCGCCTTCGCAGTCTTGTAAGCGACGAACAACTCCTCGCCGCGGCGGATGAGCGGCGCGGCGGCGCGCGCCTGCTTCAACTGCGCGAGCGCACGCACGGCGC
>JALZHC010000096.1 GCA_030914105.1 Acidobacteriota bacterium | reverse complement strand
TCCTCAGACCGTCGAGGATGACGGGCACGACCTGCTTGTTTCCGACGTAGCCGACGATTCCACACATGATTGCTTTCCTTTCAGAAATAGTCTGGAGTCGGGAGTCTCGGAGTCAGGAGTCAAAACAACTTGCCTTTGACTCCTGATTCCGAGACTCCCGACTCCAGACTTCACTTGTCACTCGTCACTGCCGCTGTCTCTTCAGCGTCCTTGCTCTCCGCCGCCTCGTCCTCGCGCGCCAGCTTCTTCTTGACCTTCGCCGGCACGCCGGCGACGAGCGTATCGGGCGGCACGTCTTCGGTGACGACCGAGCCGGCGCCCGTAACGGAGCGCGCGCCGACGCGCACGGGCGCGACCAGCATCGTGTCGGAGCCGATCTTCACGTCGTTCTCAATCGTCGTCTGATGCTTCTGTTTGCCGTCGTAGTTGCAGGTCACGGTGCCCGCGCCGATGTTGGTGCGCTCGCCCACGTCGGCGTCGCCGAGGTAGGTCAGGTGCATCGCCTTCGAACGAGAGCCGAGCCGAGACTTCTTCACCTCGACGAAGTTGCCGACCGTCGAGCCTTCCTCCATCCGCGCGTTCATGCGCAGGTGCGCGAACGGGCCGACCGTGCAGTGGTCTGCGATGTCCGACTCGACGATGACCGAGTGGTCGCGGACGGTGACGCCGTTTCCGACGCGCGAGTCGGTGATGCGCGTGCCCTGCATGATCTCGCAGCCCTCGCCGATGGTGGTGCGGCCCTCGACGTGGACGTTCGGGTGCAGGGTTGTGTCCCGACCGATCTGCGCGTCGGGGCTGACGTAGGTGTGCTGCGGGTCGATGACGGTGACGCCACTGTTGAGCATCAGGCTGCGCAGCGTGCGCATGCGAAGGAGGCGCTCGAACTCCGAAAGCTCGACGCGCGTGTTGATGCCTGAGACCTCGCGCGCGTCCGTGTGCAGGAAGACGCTCACGTCCTCGCCGTCGGCGCGCAGTATCGCGGGCACGTCCGTTAAGTAGAACTCGCCCTGCGCGTTTTCGGGTTGCACGCGCGCGAGCGCGGGGAAGAGCAGACGCGTCTCGAAGCAGTAGATGCCGACGTTGACCTCGCTGATCTGTCGCTCCTCGGGCGTAGCGTCCTTCTGCTCGACGATTCTCTGGAAGCGCCCCTCTTCGTCGCGGACGATTCGACCGTAGCCGGTCGGGTCTTCGAGCCGGACGGCCATCAGCGTGCAGGCCGCGCCGCGACCGCGGTGCGTGCGGTGCTGGTGGATGAGCGAGCCGAGCGTCTCGGCGCGCACCAGAGGCACGTCGCCGGAGAGCACGAGCAGGGTCGAGTTCGAGTCGGCGAGCGCCGCGCGCGCGGCGAAGACGGCGTCGCCCGTGCCGCGCTGCTCGGTCTGCGTGATGAAGACCGCGCCCGCCGCGCCCAGCTCCTTGCGCACCGCGTCCTCAACCTCGCCGGCCTGGTGGCCGACGACGACGTAGACGGGCCGCTCGCCCTTGACGAGCGCGGCGGCTGTGCGGCAGACGTGCGCGACGAGCGGGCGGCCTCCGAGCTTGTGCAAGACCTTCGCGGTCTCCGAGCGCATGCGCGTGCCGAGGCCGGCGGCGAGTATGAGTATGTCGAGTGGGGGGCTGCTACTGCCCGGCTGGGAAGATGCTTGCGGCTGTTTGTCCATAAACGCTTCAGCGTGCGGCGGACGCGCTCGCGCGCGCGCACGCCTGCTCGTAGCAGGCGAGGATGACCCGCGCCAGCTTCTCCGGACTGTGGCGCACCTTCTCGCCCTCGTCGAGCAGGTCTGCGCGCACGACCTCGGCCTCGCCGCCGAACTCCTCTTCGAGCAGGTGGTCGGTCAACCCGATCTGGCGCGCGCCCTCGGCGGCGTAAGCCCTCGCCTGTTCCTCACTGACGGGCCGGTCGTTGACGACCACGAAGTTGAACCCGATTTCGGGCGCGTAGCGTTTGACGACCTCGATGTGCTTGCGCGCCGTATAGCCGTCGGTCTCGCCCGGCTGCGTCATCAGGTTGCAGATGAAAATCTTGACGGCCGCGGACTGCCCGATGCATTCGGCCACGCGCGCGACCAGAAGGTTCGGCAGGATGCTCGTGTAGAGCGAGCCGGGGCCGACGGTGATGATGTCCGCGGCGCGTATGGCCGCGAGCGCTTCGGGCAGCGGCAGACACTGTTCCGGCTCTAAACGCAGGCGGCGGATCGCAGAGCGCGAGGCCGTGATGCGCGTCTCGCCGCGCACCTCCTCGCCGTCTTCGAGTTCGGCGACGAGGCGCACGTCGTTTAAGGTCGCGGGGTAGATGCGCCCCTTGCTCGCCAGGACTTCAGAGGAGATGCGGACGGCCTCGACGAAGTCGCCCGTGACTTCTGTCAGCGCGGCGAGGAAGAGATTGCCGAAGCTGTGGCCGCCCAAGTCGCCCTGGCCGCGGAAGCGGTGGCGGAACAGTTTCGAGAGGAGCGTGGAGTCTTCGGAGAGCGCGACCATACAGTTGCGTATGTCGCCGGGCGGGAGCATCTGGAGTTCTTCGCGCAGGCGTCCGGAACTGCCGCCGTCGTCCGACACGGTGACGATGGCCGAGAGCGATTCGAGCCAGAGGCCGCCGCGCCCGTGCTCGCCGACCAACTGCTTCAGACCCGAAAGAACGGTGGACAGGCCCGTGCCGCCGCCTATGGCGACGAGCTTGAGGCCGCACTCAGGACTCGCTTGCAACTCGCTTCGGTCTCCTTCTGCGAACGGGCGGGCGCGCGGGGCGCAGCGCGCCGACGAACGAAATCATAACTGAAAGGGATAGCCTTTCAAAGGAGTTAGACGGCAAAAGGGCAGCTTTCGGACGCGGCGGGGAGGAGCCTGGGGCGAATATTTCAAGGGCGAGCGGTCAAAAATTCAGGGGCGGGCGGTCGCAAAAATTATCCGCTCGAACTCCGGGTCGTTGCGAAGGGGCGCGAGGTCTGTGTCGGTCTGCGCGCGCACGCGCAGCACGGGCTTCAACTCGACGGCGCGCTCTAAGGATTGCAGCGCGGATTCGACCGCACCGAGGCGCGCGCGCGCGGCGGCCAGGGCGTAGTGCGTGTCGGCTGCGTCGGGGTCGCGCTTGAGCGCGCGCTCGAACATCTCCTGCGCGGCGACGAAGTCCCCGCGGTTCAGCTCGATAACGCCTCGGTCGTAGAGCGAGTCGGGGTCGCGCGGCAGCGCGGCCTCGCTACGCAGGCGCACTTCGGCAATCGCCAGGTATGTGCGCGCGCGCGCCGTCACTTCGGAGACGCCCGCGTGCTGCTCGATGAGCGAGCGGAAGAGGTCGCGTGCGGTCGAGAAGTGGCCGCGCGCGAACTCCTTGTGTGCGCGCTCGAAGGCCTTGAGCGCCGCGGCCTCGTCGCGCGAGGGCTGGCGCGGGGCCGGCGTCGGGGCGTGCCTCGCGGCGGGGCGCTGCGCCTGGGCGGACTTTGAAGAGGCTTTAGCCGCCCCTTTGGAAGCTTTCGCGGGCGCAGCTTTGCGCGGCTGAGGCTTCGCCGCAGGCCTCTTTTTGGCCGGGGCGGCGTGGCGTGCCTTGACAGCCGGACGCTTCGCAGGCGACTTCGCAGGACTTTTCTTCGCGGAGGCGCGTGAGGCTTTCGGGGCGGAGGCGGTCTTTGCGGGCGCGGCCTTTCGCACGGGTGCCTTCTCCGCCACACGCTTAGGCTTAGGCTTTGCAGACTTTGCAGTCAGCTTGCGGCTCTTGGCCGAAGACTTTGGCGAAGCGCTATGCGGTGCAGGGCGGGAGGAGGCTCTTTTCGAACCCTTGATGACTGGATCGCTCATGCAAAGCACTCGCTTTTCACAGATCGCTTCTCATCAAGAGAAGCCGCCGACCTCCAGCAGCTTAACACATGAGAGGGCATAAATCAACGTAGAAGTAGGATTTGCGGGAAATCAACAGAGGCCGAAGGCGTTTGAGAAGTGGCCAACAGAGAAAAACTATTGAAGTCATCTTTTGGCATGTGCTAGAGTGATTTTGGAGTGACGAGACTCCGCGACGAGTCTCTAAATGCGTTCGCATCCGCCGTCGAATTCGCAAGTCAAGTCTCCTCAAATCTTCATTTAGTTCCCCGGCGGAGACCACGCCCCGGAAAGCTCGCCTTACAGTCTGCATCCTTCGAGAAGAAAAGCCGGTGTCCGAATGACAGACGCACCTATCATTTTGCACGAGGAGCAGTTTCAGCACCTCCGGCACATTCTCAACAAGCTGCGCCTCGATTCCTTCTCCCGCGTGGTCTTTCTCGTGGATAAAAACGGCCAGCAGATCGCCGCGCAGGGAGAGATCGGCGACCTCGACACGACGAGCCTGGCCTCTCTGGCCGCCGGCAACGTGGCCGCCACCGGCGGCATGGCGCGGCTCATCGGCGAGAAAGAGTTCCCCACGCTCTCGCACGAGGGCGAGCGCGAGAGCATACACATCTGCATCATCGGTCGGGTGCTTCTGGTCGTCGTCTTCGACGACCGCTCCAGCCTCGGCCTGATCAAACTGCGCGTCAAGCAGGCTTCGCGCGAACTCTCCACGCTCTTCGAGGAGGTCGCCCGCATCGCCGCCGAGCGCAAGGAGTCGGACGAGGCGCTCTTCGCCGAGATCACGGACGACGACATAGACAGCCTCTTCAATTAAGTCGCGGGTCGCGAGTCCGGAGTCCGGAGTCAAGACGACAGCAACACTTCAGTCAACGACTTGACTCTCGACTCCCGACTCCAGACTCCAGACTCTCAGTGACGGGAATCCTATGACTTTCATCAACTACGCTTCACGAGAGATCAACTGCAAGATCGTTTATTACGGGCCGGGGTTGTGCGGCAAGACGACGAACCTGCAATACATCTACGACACGACGGCTCCGACCGCCAAGGGCAAGCTCATCTCGCTCGCCACAGAGACCGACCGCACGCTCTTCTTCGACTTCATGCCGTTAGAGCTGGGCACCGTGCGCGGCTTCAAGACGCGCTTCCACCTCTACACGGTGCCGGGCCAGGTCTTCTACGACGCCTCGCGCAAGCTGATACTTAAGGGCGTGGACGGCGTCGTCTTCGTCGCCGACAGCCAGGAGGAGCGCATGGATGCCAACATCGAGTCGCTCTACAACCTCGAAGAGAACCTCCAGGCCAACGGCTACGACCTCGTGAAAATCCCTTACGTCCTCCAGTTGAACAAGCGCGACCTGCCGAACATCATCCCCGCCGACGAGATGGTCGCCGAACTCCGCCGCAAAGAGGAACCCGTCCACGAGGCCGTCGCTTCAAACGGCGCGGGCGTCTTCGACACGCTCAAGTCCGTCGCCAAGCAAGTCCTGACCGAGTTGCGGAAGAGTTAGAGAGCAGACGCCTTCAAAGGTGGAAGAGGAATTTCAACATGAGCAGGGCGAAATCTGCGTTGGCTTTTATCCTTGCGTGTGCCGCGGGCGTCGGGGCGGCGAACTTGTCACACCTTGGCCGAAAGAGCCGGACGAGCCTTACTAACAAAGAGGCGGTGGCGAAGGTTAACAAGCGCGTGCGCTGGAGCGCGCGCTCCGGCTGGCGGCATGATGTGGGCGGGACGGTGCTGTTCGTTAAGCCGAGTCTTCTGGCGGATGGCTACGACGTGGCCATACAGTGGGACGATGATTTCGACGGGAAACTATTGCCCAGCCGTCTGGTGTGGTTTGATAAGGAAAACTTCGCCCGGTGTGTGGATGAAGAATAAGAGCGTCTTGGCCGACGCGCGTCTCGCCGCCTATACCAAAGATTTAATCATCAGCAGACCGTCGCCGCCGTTGGAGTAGTAGCGTGGCAGTCGCTGTGTGACGGCGAAGCCGAGCTTGACGTAAAGCTCCTGCGCGCCGGTGTTGACGGAGCGGACTTCGAGGCGGGCGATGCGGACGGCGCGGCGACGAAAACCGTCCTCGACCTTGACGAGCATGCGCTGGGCGATGCCGCGCCGCCGGTGTTCGGGCGCGACGCCGAGCGTGGTGATGTGGCCGGTGGCGTCCGGCTCGACGATGCCGACGATGAAGCCGACCATCGTGCCGTCCGGCGTGACGGCGCGGTAGGAGACGGAGTCGGGCGAGGTCAGAAGATACTCGAAGGTCTCGCGGCTGTAAGCCTCGCCGTCCACGAAGCAACGCTGATCGAGCCGCCAGCACTCGTCGAGCTGCGCGACGGTGAGCGGGCGAATGTCGTAGCGCGTCTGCGAGGCCGCGGCGCTGCGCGCGGCGCGCGCCGACTCGCGCGCGCCAAAGTCGCCGCCCTCGCCCGCGCCGGACGGGAACAGTCGTGAGCGAATCTTCTTGAGCACAGCCATGACGGGTAAATAGTAAATCGTAAATGGTCAATGGTAAATAGTGAACAGCGACCGTTCTGTGTTCAAGTTCAGTGACGACCGCTCGGCCCGGACGACACGCGGCGACCATTCACCATCGGCGACCATTCATCATTTACCATTCACCATTCACTAAACGATAAGCATGCAGTCGCCGTAGCTGTAGAAGCGGTAGCGCGCGGCGACGGCGTGGCGGTAGGCCGCGAGCACAAGCTCTCGACCGGCGAACGCGCCGACGAGGACGAGCAGAGAAGAGCGCGGTAGGTGGAAGTTCGTCAGCAAGGCGTCCACGGCGCGGAACTCGTAGCCGGGTGTAATCGTCAAAGCGGTCTCGCCGCGGCCCGCGCGCAACGTACCGTCTTTCGCGGCGGCTGATTCGAGCGCGCGCACGACGGTCGTCCCGACGGCCACGACGCGTCCTCCGCCCGCGCGCGCGAGGTTAATCTCTGCGGCGGCCTCTTCACTTATCTCGAAACGTTCGGGCGCGACTCGGTGCTCCGCAAGCTCTTCGACGCGCACGGGCGCGAACGTGCCGTAGCCGACGTGCAGCGTCAGCTCGACCGTGCGGACGCCGCGCGCTTTTGTCTCTTCGAGCACGCGCGGCGTGAAGTGCAAGCCCGCGGTCGGCGCGGCGATGGCCCCGCGCGCGGCGGCGTAGACGGTCTGGTAGCGCTCGCGGTCTTCCTCGCGCGCGGCCAGGTCGCGGCCAACGCGATGGATGTAGGGCGGCAAGGGAACCTGTCCGAACTCCTCGACGAGCGCGTCGAAATCTTCTTCCGTGGACGCTCCTTCCGGTTGAAAGCGCACGACGCGGCCCGTGCCGTCTTCGGTCGCCGAGACGACTTCGGCGCGCAGGCGTCCGCCGCCGAACGAGAGGCGCGCGCCCGCTTCAAGTCGGCGCGCAGGGCGCGCGAGCGTCTCCCAAATGTTCGCGCCGAGGTCTTCGCGGCGGCGCACGAGCAGAAGCTCGACGCGCCCGCCCGTCGGCTCTCTTTTGCCGACGAGGCGCGCGGGGAAGACGCGCGTGTTGTTGACGACGAGCGCGTCGCCCGCGCGCAGCTCCGAGGGGAGCTCCGAGAAAGAACTGTCGCGCCAGCTCCCTTCGGGGCGGCTGATGACGAGCATGCGCGACGCATCGCGCCGCTCCAGCGGATGCTGCGCGATCAGCTCTTCGGGAAGCTCGTAGTCGAAATCGGAGATGAGCATAAAGTTAACGATGAAGTCGGAACGCTGAACGATGAACTAAAAGCCGGTTGACTTCAGTTCATCGTTCAGCGTTCCGCGTTCATCGTTTAAGAAGGCGAGGCCGGCGTCTCGGCGGCGAGTTCCGCGCCCGCGTGCTCCTGGTGGAGGACGACGGAGAGCTGCGCGCCGAACATGAGAATGAGGCTGGAGACGTAGCTCCACGTGAGCACGGCGACGACCGCGCCGACCGAGCCGTAAATCTCGTCGTAGTGGAAATACTGTAGGCTCGAAGCGAAGATGTACTTGCCCGCCTCCCACGACAGGCCGGCGATGATGGCGCTCGGCAAAGTGTCGCGCAGCTTGACGCGCCCGTTCGGCACGAAGCGGTAGACGACCGAGAAGAGCGCGATGGTGACGAGCGCGCCCGTCGCCGCGAAGAGCGACTGCCAGAAGGCGTTGCCCATAAACGTCATCCACGGCGTGCGCCGCACGACGCGGATCGGCAGTTGGTCAATCAGCTCCTGGAGGCCGACGAGCACCGAGGTCAAAAACACCGAGACGATGAGGAGCAGGCCGACCGCGCCGATCATGCCGAGCGTGAGCGCGCGACCGTGGAGGAAGGCGCGCGGGCGCGTGCCCCAGATGCGGTTCAAGGCGCGCTCGATGACGGCGAAGACCCACGAGCCTGCCCAGAGCGTGACGACCGCCGCGCTCGCAATCCCGCCCCAGCCCACGTCCTTGAGCGAGCGCACCGTCGCGCGCAGGAACTCGCGCGAGCCTGGGTAGACCTCGACGATGTGCGAGAGCGCTTCGCTGCCGGCGGCGAAGCGGTTGCCGATGGCGAGCATGACGAGGAGCGCGGGGAAGAGTGTGAGCAGCCCGAAGTAGCTCATGGCGGCGGCGGGCGTGAAGAGGTCGTTCTCGTGGAACTGGTGGGCCGTGTGCTGGAAGATGGTCTTCCAGGGCGCGTGGTTCTTCACGCCCCAGCGCCGCCGCGAGAAGAAGGGGATGTGGCCTCGCACGTTTTCCATCACTCAACGCCCTGGCGATTGCGGAACGAAAGGATTGCTTCATCGGCTCATTGATTCATTGGTTCAATGATTCAATGGATGAATGAACCAATGGGTCAATGAGCCGATGAAGCAATGAACCGATGAACCAATGAATCAATCCCACCAATCCGCCGCTCTGCAAACGGTATTGTCCGTCATTTCCCGCCGCGCCGCAAAACCCCGCCGGGCGTCCGAGCCGCCGGACTCTTCTCCAGCGCCGCGCGGGCGGCGGCGAGCAGCGCGGCGGCACGCATCTCTCCGTCTTTGAGAGAGCGCGCCTGCGCGAAGGCGCGCGCCGCATCGAGTCGCGCGGCCGCTGCGAACGCGTCGGCCAGCCTCACGGGCGAGTCGGGGGCGACGACCCCAAACTTTCCTTCCGCCGGGCCGACCGTGAACTCGAAGACGAGCGCGTGGAAACGCAGATCGTCCGCCTCGTTGGCGGCGACGGCAAGCGCCTGAAGCATCTCCCAGACGCGCGCGGCGTCGGCGC
>JALZHC010000586.1 GCA_030914105.1 Acidobacteriota bacterium | reverse complement strand
CGGGCAGCGAGTGGTAGATCTCGTCGGCGTGGTTCGACAACGCCGCCCCCAACCCGCCCGTTCCCTCGAAATCGCTCACGTCGATGGGCCGGTCGGGGTCGCCGCTCGCGGACCACACTTCCCACGTCCGCATCAACGCGTGCTGCAGCACCGGCAGTTGGTCGGGGTCGTCGCCCACGTCATTCAAGAGTCGCTGCACCAGCAGCGGCGAGATCTTCGCGCCGCCGACGCCCGCCGGCAGGAACCTCCTCGCGCACGAACTCGTCCACGTCGTACAGCAGAGTGGGCAGGAGGCGCTCGCGAGCCCGCTGGTGCAGCGACAGGTGGGTGGTCAAAATGTGGGCATGGGTGGTACGGACGGCGGGGGCGCGACACGTCTGTCCGCGAATGGATGCTACACGTGCGACTTTGAAGGTCAAGTCTCGGTCTGTTGCTATGCCCCCAATGCCCCGGCTGACGAGGGATGTTTCAACCTGGGGAAGTCCATCATAGATTCATGCACGGACGGCGCCGACGAATGTCTACAGAAGGCAGAATGCGCCCAATGTAAGTGCATCGCGGCGAAGCACGGCGAAAAATATTGTCAATGCACGGGTATCGTATAAATCTCGTAGCGTCGGCGGGTGGCTACGGCTCTTCGGGGTGGCGCGTGGGCGCGTCGGCGTGCGGGACGAAGCAGCGGCGGCAGCGCGCCTCGTAGGCGTCGCCCGCGCCGACGACGACGCGGCCCTCGACCTCGACGATGCGTTGCGAGTAGTTGGCGGGCTGGCCGCAGCGGACGCAGATGGCGTGCGTCTTGGTGATGTACTCGGCGACGGCCAGGAGCTGCGGCATCGGCTCGAAGGGGCGGCCCGTGTAGTCCTGGTCGAGTCCGGCGACGATGACACGCAGTCCGCGCTCGGCGAGCGTGTTGGCGACCGAGACGAGGTCGCTATCGAAGAACTGCCCCTCGTCAATGCCGACGACCTGCGTGTCCGGCTCGACCTGTGCGAGTATCTCGGCGGCGGTGCGCGCGATGCGCGACTCGTGGCGCATCTCGGAGTGCGAGACGATGTGGTCGCGCGAGTAGCGCACGTCAATTTCGGGCTTGAAGACCTGCACCTTCAGGCGCGCGATCTTGGCGCGGCGCAGGCGGCGGATCAGCTCCTCGGACTTCCCCGAAAACATCGAGCCGGCGATCACCTCGATCCAGCCCGGCGCGCCGTGCCCGACGCGCGCGAGGTGCTCGTCGTTCCCTTCGGCTGTGAGTCTTTCCATTCTTTCCGTCTGACCTTTCGAAACTCTACCTCTTAAGATTCATTCGTAGACCCGCGGGTTGTAGAACGGCGCGAAGGCGGCGAGGAGCGCCGTCTCGAAGCTCATCGAGCGCGTCAAGAGGCCGCGCGAGAGCACGCCCCAGGCCCCTTGCCGGCTGCGCACGTCGTGCTCGCCCGCGACCTCGTCAATCACCTCGCCCAGCTCGCGCCCCGTGCGCTCGACGCGCGCGACGATTTGTGCGGGGACGCTGACGGCGGGCGCGTGTCCGAAGTAGCCGCGCGCGCCGTCGGTGACGTAGGCCCAGCCGTGGAGGAAGGTGTGGCGCTCCTCGTCGAAGGTGATCGAGTGGAAGCCTCCTTCGAGGCCGACCGAGAAGTCCGCGCGCTGCCCTTCGCGGCGCAGAAGCTCGCGCACGGCATCGGCGCGTTCGCGCGCGCCGCGCATCAACTGCATGTCGGAGAGCGGCATGCGCGGCGCGTCGGTCTCGACGGCGCGTGTGACGAGTTCGGGGCGCTGGAAGCGTGGGTCAATCTCGGCCACGCGCGCGCAGGCCGAGCGCAGGGCCATGATCTTTGCGGCGCGTGACGAGCCGAGGGCGATAATCATCTCGTATCACTTCGTGCGCTCGCGCAAGGGGCCGCGGGGTGGGACGGCGGGGGCGCGGGGCGCGTCGAGGCTATACCAAAAGCAAGGCAAAAGGCAAAAAGAGGGTGTTAGGTTTTGGGTGCTAGGTGCTGGCGGGTTGAATCCCAGCACCCAACACCTAAAACCTAGCACCCTTCATTCGCTTTAGTTCAGCGGCGACGCGGAGGGCGTCGGCGATGCTTGCGGCCTGGGGCGGTCGGCTCCGGGCTTGGGCTGGCCGCGGTGGCAGGTCGAGCAGGTGACCGTGGGGTTGTCGGCCTCGATGGCTTTGATCTTTTTGAGCTGGGTGTTGATGTCTGCGGTCATGTGGGCCATGTCGCGCGCGGCCTGCTTGGTCTCCTTGTCGTCCTTCGCCCACTCGCCGAAGACGTGGCAGAAGTCGCAGCGGACGCCGAGCGCGCGCGTGTAAGCGCCCATCACGTTGAGCAGCCGACCGGCGGGCAGGCCCTTATAGAATTGTATGTTCTTGAAGACCTGTTCGGCGGGCTTGTCCTGCTGACCGGCAATGCTCTTGCGCAGTTCCGTGATGACCGGGTTCTCTTGCGGCGGCTGCTGTCCGGGCTGACCCTGCGCGGCGGGCTGTGCAGGCTGCTGGTTCGCCTGCACCATGCCGCCTTCCTGCGCGCCGGCGCGCGCGGCGACCCAGGCGGCTGAGAGCGCCAGCAGGAGCGAGAGCGCGGCGGCGAGCTTGAGACGTACGTTCGTGTGTCCGTTCATCGTTTCGACTCCTTCGACTGTTCGGCTTCACTTCGAGCTTGGGGGCACGCGCATCATAAATAAGTCAAAAGTAAAAAGGCAAAAGGCGAAAGCGGGGGATAGGGGTGGGGGTTAGGGGCTAGTAGTTGAGCCGTCGTCGCGTCGGGCGTTCAAGACGCGGCAGCAGCTTTTAACCAGCCCCCAGCCCCTATCCCCTGGCCCCCGCTTCTCACTTCTCTTCGTAGAGGTGGACTTCGCCCTTGATGATCATGTAGGGCAGGCGGCGTTCGGGAATCCAGGGATAGCGGTCGAGGTAGTCTTTGTACTGGTCGTTGGTGACGATGCGCGCTCGGTGCTGGTCTGCGACTTCGAGGATGAAGAAGTCGGCGTCGGTTCCGGCTGGCACTTGCCTGATCTGCTGCGAGCGGATGAGCGCCTCGATCTGCTGCTGGTCGTCGATGTCGTACTTGAGGCTCGCGTCCACGATGACGACGGGGTCGAAGCCGCGCTCCTCAAGCTCGCGCCTGACCTTGAGCAGGTTCGCCAGCTTCGGCTTGCCGCCCACGCTCCGCTCCTCGTAGGCCACGTTCGCGCCGTCAATGACGACCACCTCTCTGCCCTTCGACATCGAAGCCTCTCCCCGGTTGATGAGATTCGGACTGGACGGTAAGCCCGCGCGAGTGTAACCCGGCAGGCGTGCTGCGCCTGTCACGAAACCCTCTCAACTTCCACGCCGGAAAGTGAAGACGCCTCAGACGCCCTTCGCGCGCTGCGCCGCGGCGAACTCCGCGGGACAGGTGACGCAAACGTCGAGGTCGCGCAGCAGCCCGTCGTCGAGGCCGTAGACCCAGCCGTGCACCGAAAGCTCCTGCCCGCGCTCCCACGCGCCTTGCACGACCGTCGTGCGGCAGACGTTCCACACCTGCTCGACGACGTTCAGCTCGCACAGAAGCTTCACACGCGCCGCAGCCTCGCCC
>JALZHC010000585.1 GCA_030914105.1 Acidobacteriota bacterium | reverse complement strand
GCCGACAGGAGTGCGAGCGTGCAGGCCGCGCCGCCTTCAAGGCCGTATGCGCCGCCGCCGATCCAGGTCGGGCCTATGTCGTTGAAGCGGAGCAGGGGGTCTGGCGTGATCTGCGTGATGCCGCTGACGGGCGAGCCGAGCACGGCACCCTGCACCCAGTTCCAGCCGAAGTGGAGGCCGAAGGGGAACCAGAGGCTGCGCGTGCGCCGGTAGGCGACGGCGAGCAGCACGCCCGCGAGCAGCGTGTTGGCGAACGTGAAGCCGGGCGCGACGTTCGGGTTTCCGAGGTGGACGAGCGCAAAGAAGACGGAAACGGGGACGAGCGACAGAATGAAGGGCCAGGAGCGCATCGCCGTCTGCAACGCGTAACCGCGGAATGACATCTCCTCCGCCGCCGCGCCGAGCAGGAAGATGAAGGCGGACGCGAAGAGCGTGCGCGCCTCGCCCGCCGCGTCGAATCGGGTCGGCAGGCCGAAGCGTATGCCGCCTACGCACGCGCCGATTGCGGCGGCCAGTCCGAGCGAGACCGCGCCGACGAGCAGGCCCTTGAGCAGGTCGCGCGTCCAACCCCGATGCAAGGCCCAGCCGAGCGCGCGCCACGGCAGGTCTTCGAGCGCGTAGCCGCAGAGCCAGCCGGCGAGCGCAGCGGGGAGGAAGTAGATGAAGGACTGTATGACGAAGGCCCAGTTGCTCTCGACCAGCAGACGGTCGTGAGCCTCCGGCGAGAGCGTGAAGGCGAGGCCGAAGTTCGTGAAGAGAATCAGCGCGGTGAACGCGACGAGGTACACGACGGCGAAGGCGGCCAGCCGCCAGACGCTGCGCAGACGGCCCGCGCCGTTGAAGAAGAGGTCGGGAATTTCCATCCGTGAATCCGCGTCCGTCAGGTTCGACGGCACACTATAAACGAAACGCCGGGGCGTGGCGAAGACATTAACCGGAAGCACCTGGTCTTTTCATCCTTGAGCTTAGAGCGCGTTAGGCTCACCGCAGAGGCGCAGAGGACGCAGAGGGGGCGCAGAGGGTTGAGCTTAGAGACTGCGAACTCTGAAGGCTTAGGTTTGAGATTTGAAATCTTAAATTTGGAATCGGAATTCCTCTGCGCCCCCTCTGCGTCCTCTGCGCCTCTGCGGTGAATTTCAACTTCCGGCAGGCTCAGGAACGTCTTCTCGCGGCGCGCTGACGGCTGGCGAGCGGCACCGGCGTGCGGCATGCGCGCGCGCGCGGCGGCGTGGTAAACTCCGGCGCGATGAGTGAAGCCGGCGAAGAGTTGAGGGCGGCGAAGAGCGCGCGGCGGCGCGGCGCGCCGTGGCTCTTCGGCGGGCTGGTGCTGCTGCTTCTGTCCGTGCTCGTCACCCTCCAGGTCTTCGGCCTGTGGGAGGTCTTCACGCCCGACACGGCCAGCGACACGCTCCTCATCTACGCGCTCTCGACCCTGAACTTCGTCGCCTTCTTCCTCTTCAGCTTCATCCTCATCCGCAGCCTCCTGAAGCTCAGGCGCGAGCGGCGCGAGCGGCAGCTCGGCTCGAAGATCAAGACGCGGCTGGTCGTCTACTTCATCGCCGTCAGCCTGCTTCCCATCACGGCCACGGCGCTCTTCTCGAACATGTTCTTCAACCGCACGCTCGAAAAGTATTTCAGCAACTTCCCCGAAGGCGTCGTCCGCGAGGCGAACGACGCGCAGCAGCGCGACTACCAGCAGCAGTCCGAGCAGCTCGTTGACCTCGCCGCGCTCGCCGCCGTCCAGCTCAACCGGCAGCCGGGCGAGATCACCTTCGAGCAGTTGTCCGAACTCGCCGACGGGCGCTTCGCCGCGCTCGCCGTCTTCGACCGCGACGGCGGCGTCGTCGCCGAGGTGGTTCACGCCCAGTACGCAGACCTCCGCCCGCAGCTTGAAGGGCTGGTGCGAGGGAGTTCGGCCGCGGGGGCCGCGACCTTCGGCAGGAAGACTTTCGACGTGACGGTCGCGCCGCTCGCTTCGGGGCGCAAGCTCCTCGCCGTGCGCGAGCAGCAGCAGGACGCGAACCTCTCGACGCTCGCCGTCGGCGCGCAGCGCTTCGAGGGCTTCAAGCGCGGCCAGCGCCGCGTGCGCCTGCTCGGCCTCTCGACCATCGGCCTGCTCACACTCATGCTCCTCTTCGCCGCCACCTGGAGCGCCATCCATCTCGCGCGCGGCATCGGCACACCCATCCGCGCGCTCGCCGAGGCCGCGCGCGCCGTCGCCGGCGGCAACCTCGCGCACCGCGTCGAGCCGGTCACGGACGACGAGCTGGCCGTGCTCGCTGACGCCTTCAACGACATGACGGCGCAGCTCTCGGAGAACCGCCGCCGCCTCGAAGCCAACGCCGCCGAGCTGCGCGAGAAGAACTGCGCGCTCGAAGAGCGACGCCACTACATCGAGACGGTCTTGCAGACGGTCTCCACCGGCGTCATCTCGCTCGACGAGGAGAACCGCGTGACGACGATTAACGCCGCCGCGCTCTCGATGCTCCGGCTCGAACAGCCGCCCGCGCCGCAGACGCCGCTCTCCGAGGTCGTCAGCGCTGGCGACTACGCGCTGCTCGAACGAGTCCTCTGGCGCTCGCGCCTGCGCGGTCGCGCCACCGAGCAGATGGAGCTGGCGCGCGCCGCCGCGCAGGACGGCGGCGGCGGCAACGGCGTCGAAGGCGGCGGAACTAACGGCGGCAACGGCAACGCCGTCGAAGCTAACGGCAAAGGGCTTGAAGGCGACGGCGCGGGCGGCGTCATTCCCGTCGCGCTGACGGCGACGGCGCTCGCGTCGCGCACGGGCGAGAACAGGCGCGGCGTCGTCCTCGTCATCGAAGACCTCTCGGAACTTCTCGCCGCGCAGCGCGCCGCCGCCTGGAGCGAGGTCGCGCGCCGTCTCGCCCACGAAATCAAGAACCCGCTCACGCCCATCCAGCTCTCCGCCGAGCGCATCGCGCGCAACTTCCGCCGTGCGTCGAACGGCGACGAGGAGACCGTCCCGAACGTCGAGCGCGGCGCGGCCTCGGCTTCGTCAGCAGGCGTTGACGGCAATGCTCGCGGCGGAGGCAACGGCCACAACGGCGAGCAGGAGCGCGTCGCGCGCGTCGTCGAGGAATGCACGGCGACCATCAGCCGCGAGGTCGCCGGGATGAAGGCGATGGTTGACGAGTTCACGCGCTTCGCGCGTCTGCCGCACGCGCGGCTGGAGCCGGCGGACTTGAACGAGGTCGTGCGCCAGGCCGTCGCGCTCTACGAAGACCGCCTCGAAGGCACGCGCCTCGACGTGCTGCTCGCGCGCGAGCTGCCCGGCGCGCTGCTCGACTCGGAGCAGCTCCGACGCGTCTTCGTCAACCTCATTGACAACGCCATCGAGGCGCTCGCCGAAACCGAGGGCGAACGCCGCATCACCCTTGCAACCGGGCACGACCCCGCGCGCGGCCTGCTCATCGCCGAGGTCGCAGACACCGGCCACGGCATCGCCCGCGCCGACCTGGCGCGCCTCTTCCAGCCCTACTTCTCCACGCGCGGGCGCGGCACGGGCCTCGGCCTCGCCATCGTCCAGCGCATCATGGCCGAGCACGGCGGGCGCATC
>JALZHC010000584.1 GCA_030914105.1 Acidobacteriota bacterium | reverse complement strand
TCGTAGAACTTCGCGGCCTCTGCGTATTGGCCCTGGCGGAAAGCCACGTCGCCGAGGCTCGTGCGCGCGGCGGTGCGGTAGCGGCGGGTCTGGCCGAGCTTGCCGACGAGCGGCAGACCCGTAACGGTCGCGTCGAGCACGTTCTGGAAATGTTTCTTCGCCGCGTCGAGGTTGCCTTTGAGGTACTCGACGCGGCCCATGCCCAGCTCGTAGGTCGTGTAGATGACCGTCTCGCGGTAGGCGTTGAAGGGGCCTTTCACGTCCGCGGAAACGTCTGCGACGACGCCGACGGTCTGGCTCGGCGTCGAGGTCGAGGGCCTTCCGCCGAACACTCCGCGCAGGCCCGCCCCCAGTCCCCTCACCTTGCTGACCTTCGACTCGGCGGCGGACTTTGTGTTCTGCGCGGCCTTGAGCTGGTTCGTTTCGGGGCGCGTGACGCGCATGCGCTCGAAGGCCGAGCGGGCGCGGTCTGCGTCGCCGCGGCGGTAGTACATCTGGCCGATCTTGGCGAGCATGAGGTTCGAGTTGTAGGCGTTCTCCTGCGTCGAGAGCGCGGAGGCGAGCTGGCCCTGCCGCGACTCTTCGGCGGCGAGCGCGGCGTAGAGGTCGTAGGCCGCGTCGTAGTTCTGGAGGGCCACGTCGTAGCGTCCCTGCCGCTCGTAAAGCTCGCCCAACAGGTCGCGCGTCGAAGCCTCGCCCACGCGATCTCCCGCCTGCTGAAAACTTTTCAGCGCGCGCTCCAGGTGCACGAGCGCCTCGCCGGCCTTGCCGCGATGCAGGAGAGCGCGACCCTGCTCGCGCTCGCCGACGGCGCCGCCGCTGTCTTGCGCGGCCTCAGACGAGGATTCAGAAGCCGGGGTAGAAGGTTCGCCGGCAGGCGCAGAAGATTCGACAGCCGACGCTTCGCCGCGCGCCGAAGCGTGCGACGGTCGCGGAGGCGCGGCGCAAAGGATTAACGTTAAAGCGACGAGCAGACACGACAGACCGCGCGTAGTACGACGCATTTCCATGACTCCCGTTCGGATCAAATTTGAAGGCAGCTTTACGAGGCGATCTGGATAAATATAGTCGGACAGGGGCGGGAGATAGTCAAAGGATGAAGGCGGAAGGATGAAGGATGAATAAGAGATTGCTTCATTGCTTCATTGAGTCATTGATTCAATGAACCAATGAACCAATGAATGAATTTCACTTCATCCTTCCGCCTTCCGCCTTCATCCTTGCTCTTTGCTCTGTCACTTGTGGACGAGCTTGATGACGGTGACGAGCGCGTCTGCGTCCGCAGAGTCGTTGACGCGGACGACCGAGGGCGCGGGGTCGTCCCTTTTGATCTTGATGCCGCGCTGGAGTGCGACCGGCTGGACGGGCTTCTGCAACTGCGCGAGCTGCGCGTTCTTCGCCTCGATGACGTGGCCGCCCGCCGCTCCCGACTTGATGCGCGCCCACTCTTCCGCCGTCGGCTTCCAGCCGTACTCGTCGCAGCCCTTGCATGCCTCGACGAGCGCGCTCCCGACGGGCACGCCTTCGAGCGGGCGGCGCGAGACGACGACGTAGAGGTGCTCGATGGCCGGGTTGGCGTCGAACTCGAAGGCGTAACGCGCGTCAGCCGGGTAGGTCTCGCGGACGTGCGCGTGCGCGGCGTTCGCGCCGGCGTCGAGCTGCGCGTTCGGGAAGAGCATGGCGGCGTCGTGGTCGTTCTCGGCGTTGAAGATGTAGATATAGCCTTCGGTGTTCGGCTCTAACGCGATGACGATGCGGTCGCCGGCCTTGTACTCGCGCGTGGCATCGACGGCGCGCAGGCCGCCCGTGCTGTCCTTCATGTAGACCGTGTAGCCAAGCGCGATAGGCACGCGCGAGCCTGAAGTGGCGCTGGCCTTCAAGGTCTGCGCGCCGCCCTTGTTGCCCGCGTCGCCGTCGGTCGCGCCCGCCGAAACATTTTGATTTGAGGCCGCGCCCGCAGAGGCGTTCTGGTTCGAGGACGCGCCCGTCGAGGTCGCCTTCACGTTCGGCGAGCCTTTGCTGCCGGAGGCGACGCCGCCCGCGTTCTTCGCTCCGGCGCTCGTCCGGTGCGTGCCGGCGCGCGGGGACGGTCGCGGCGGCGGCGTCTTCTTGGCCGGCTCGTCGAAGCTCACGCCGCGCGAGCCGACGAAGTCGTCTATGACCTTCTGGTCTTGCTGCTGCTGCGCGCGCGCCGCGGGCGCGCACACCAGGAGCGCGAAGGCGGCGAGCGTTAGAAGGGGTCGGAAACGCATTTGGTAATTCTCCTCGGCTGTTAGCTGATAGCCGTTAACCATTAGCTGTTAGCTTCTTCGTTCGATGCCGAAATCTAACGGCTAAAAGCCGATAGCTAACAGCTAATGGCTAACAGCTATTTCAACGATGGTTGATCCTCACGTCAAAGATAACGGGCTTGCCCGCTTCGGTTGCCGACTGCGGCGCGCTGACGGCGACGCGGCGGTCGTCTCCTTCGCCCGCGACGGCGAAGGCAGGCGCGTCCGAGCGGAACTGCGCGCGGAAATCTTCAAGCTCTTTGACCTCCGCGGGCGAAAGCTCGTGCAGGTACTTGCCGGCGAGGAACGAGGGCGAAAGGAGCGGCGTCGGCGAGAAGATGAAGGTGAAGTCGTCCGTGCCGGGCGTGTCGTCGAGCTTCAGCTTCGAGCCGTTCAACGAGGGAAATGAGAAGTCCGCGCCCGCGCCGACCAGGTTCGTCTTGAGCGCGCCCGCGCCCTGCGCCGTCAGCAGAGTTATCTGCGCGTTGCCGCCCGCGCCGGGGCCGATTATGTAGAGGTAGCCGCGCTCCTTCGGCACGAAGTGGAAGCGGAAGCGCTGGCCGGAGACGAGCGTGGCCGCAGGCTCGGCGACGCGCTTGCCCGCGGCGTCCTCCGGCTTGTCGAAGGCCTCGAACCAGAAGCCCGCGGCCTCTGCCTTCGGCGACGCGGCGGGGCCGGACGGCTGCGCGGCGTCGGCCGGCGGCTGCGCGACGGCCCTGTCCCCCGCGACGGGCGCGCGACTGTTCAAACCTCTCCACACGAAAAATCCGACCACGCCCACGACGAGCAGAAGCGCGAGCACGCCGCCCACGACCACGGGCGCGAGCGAGCGTCGCGGCACCGGCGCGGTGACGACGTGCCCGCCTTGATTCGCCGCCGCGCCCTCCGAAGCCGCGCGCGTCTCGGCGACCGCGTCGCGCGTCTCTACGGCTGTCTGCTGCCGGAAGTCTGCGCTCGCGTCCGTCTGAGTCGCCGCGGCATACCCGGCGTAAGTCTCCCTGCCGCCGCCGCGTCGCCCGCCGCCGCCGCTCGTGTCGGGGCGCGCGGGCTGGGCGCTCGTCTCGCGGCCCGGAGCCGTGGCGGAGGGTGGCTCAAACTCGGAAGTGAGAACCGTGTCGGCGTGGCTTCGGTCGAGGTGCTCTGCGTTGGTGCCCGCCGGGAGGAAGGCGGTCGCCGACTCGCCCACGTCGCCCGGCATCGCGCTCGTGCCGCGCGAGCGTCCCGCGCCGGTCGGGTCGGTCGTGCTCGCGTCGGTCGCGTGCGTCTGCGCGCGGCGCGCGCGCGGCTCCAGGCCGAGAGAGGCGCGCAGC
>JALZHC010000583.1 GCA_030914105.1 Acidobacteriota bacterium | reverse complement strand
TCCCAGGGGCGTGTCTGATGACGGTAGGTCGCGTCGAGCAGAGTGCCCGTCGGGCAGACCTCGATGCAGTTGCCGCACTGCGAGCAGTTGAGCCAGCCGCCGTAGGTTCCGATGACCGTGTGCGCGCCCCGGCCCCCGGCCTCGATGGCGTCCTCGCCCATCCACTCGTCGCAGACGCGCGTGCAGCGCTTACAAAGTATGCAGCGCTGCGAGTCGTTGGCGACAATCGGCGAGAGATATTTTTCGGGGTGGTAGTTCTTCCGCTCGGTGAAGCGCTCTTCGAGGCCGCCCCAGTCGAAGACCATCTCCTGAAGCTCGCACTCGCCGCCGCGGTCGCAGACGGGGCAGTCGAGCGGATGGTTGGCGAGCAGGAACTCGACCATCCCGCGCCGAGCCTTCTCGATCTCCTCGCTCTCGGTCGTCACAACCATGCCGTCCGTGCAGGTGATCGTGCACGACGTTTGCAGCTTCGGCATCTTCTCGATGCGCACGAGGCACATGCGACACGAAGCCTGGAGCGCGAGGTCTGCGTAATAACAGAAGCTGGGAACCGCGTAGCCGTTCTCGCGGCACACGTCTATGAGCCGCGCGCCCTTCTCGGTTTGAATCTCCTGGCCGTTGATTGTGACTTTGATTGGCTCTGCCATTAAGAAAAACCTGTTACCTAAAATTGTTCGTGCTCAGGCCGTCGGCAGTCCTTCCTTGCCGTCTCCGCCCGTGCCGTTGCCGCCCTCGACGCGGCGGCGGAAGTCTTCGGGGAACTTCTTGATGGCCGACTGGATGGGCCAGGCGGCGGCGTCGCCGAGCGGGCAGAAACTCTTGCCCTCGATGTTGTCCACGATATCTAAGAGGAGCTGCGCGTCGTCGGGGCGGCCTCCGCCCGACTCGATGCGCTTGAAGACCTTCACCAGCCAGTCCGTGCCCTCTCGGCAGGGCGTGCACCAGCCGCAGGACTCATGTTTGTAGAACTCGGTCAGGTTCTTCGTGGACTCGAACACGTCCACCGTCTCGTCCATCACGATGAAGCCGCCGGAGCCGACCATCGAGCCGGCCGCGACAAGCCCCTCGTAGTCCATCCGCACATCTTTCCCGATGATGTCGGACGCGGGCATGATGTAGACCGATGAGCCGCCGGGAATGACGGCCTTCAACTGCTTGCCGTTCGGAATCCCCTGGCAGTCCTCCATAATGAACTTCTCCATGTCGTCGTAGCCCATCGGCAGCTCGTAGACGCCGGGGCGCGCGACGTGGCCGGAGACGCTCCACAATTTCGTCCCGCCGCTCTTCTCCGTGCCCAGAGCCTTGTAAGCGTCGCCGCCCATCTTGATGACGTCGGGGACTGCCGTCAGGGTCTCGACGTTGTTGACGACCGTCGGGCAGCCGTAGAGTCCGGCGATGGCGGGGAAGGGGGGCTTCATGCGCGGGTGGCCGCGCAGGCCTTCGAGCGAATTAAGGAGCGCCGTCTCCTCGCCGCAGATGTAAGCGCCCGCGCCCGTGTGCGTGTAGATGTCGCAGTTGAAATCGGTGCCGAGGATTTTTTCGCCGAGGAGACCTTCGGCACGCGCCTCGGCGAGAGCCGCGTCCATGATTTCGATGAGGTAGCGGTACTCGCCGCGCGTGTAGATGTAGTTGGTGCGCGCGCCAAGCGCGTAGGCCGCAATCAGCATGCCCTCGATGAGCATGTGCGGGTCGCGCTCCATAAGGTAGCGGTCTTTGAAGGTGCCCGGCTCCGACTCGTCGGCGTTGCAGACGACGTAGCGCGCCTTCGGCGAGTCCTTCGGGACGAAGCTCCACTTCATCCCCGTCGGAAAGCCCGCGCCGCCGCGACCGCGCAGAGCAGACTTCTTCAGCTCGCCGATCACGTCGTCCGGCGACATGCCGTCGAGGACTTTTCGCAGCGCCTCGTAGCCGCCGTTGCGGCGGTACACGTCGAGCGTGCGCGAGCGTTCAAGATGAACGCGCCGCAGTTGCAGGGGCTCGCAGCCGATAGCTCCGATAAACATTGTTTCGTAAATGGTAAATCGTAAATGGTAAATGGTAGTCGTGCGTCAAACGACTTGAGCGGCAAATCGTAAGGCCGATGAAAGGCAACCTCTATTCACGGTTCACCATTTACTATTTACGGTTTTCAACTTATCTAACCCCGTTGCTCAACTCGCCGCTCCGGCACTTCTCGATCAGCTCGTCAACCTTCTCGGTCGTCAGGCTCTCGTAGTAGTCGAAGCCGATCTGCATCATCGGCGCGGTGCCGCAGGAACCGAGGCACTCGACCTCGGAGAGCGAGAACTGCCCGTCGGGGGTCGTCTCGCCGGGCTTGATGCCGAGCCGCCGCGTGCAGTGTTCGGTGATCTTGCCCGCGCCGAGAATCTTGCACGAGAGCGTCTTGCAAATCTGGAAGTGATAGCGGCCTACCGGCTCGGTGTTAATCATCGAGTAGAAGGTCGCGACCTCCCAGATATCTGTGATGCGCACGCCGAGGCGGTCTGCCAGGTAGGCGACGCCCGGCGGGTCGAGGTAGCCGCGCTCGCGCTGCACGATGAACATCAGCGGCAGGATGGCCGAGCGCTTGACGGGGTACTTCGCCAGATGACGTTCAATCTCCGCCTCGACCTCCGGCGAAAACTCCGCTACACGGTCGGGGACGTGAACCTCTTGCGGCAGAGGGTTGTTCGGCGTGAACTGATTGCTCATAGTTCAAGTAGCCAGTAGTCAGGAGCCAGTAGTCAGTAGAAAACCGTTCTCTGCCAGGTCGCTTTCAGAGAGAACCGCCGTCCATCTTACAAGCTACTGGCTCCTGACGACTGGCTACTGTCTACTTCATCTGTCTATCTCTCCAAGCACGATGTCAATCGAGCCGATGACGGCGACCACGTCGGCGACCATCTCGCCCTCGCACATCAGCGGCAGCGCCGAGAGGTTGACGAATGAAGGCCCGCGGACGTGGACACGCGCGGGCTTCGGCCCGCCGTCGGACTTGATGTAGACGCCAAGCTCACCCTTCGAGCCTTCGACGGGCTGGTAGACCTCGCCCGCCGGCACGTTGAAGCCCTCGGCGACGATGAGGAAGTGGTGGATGAGCGCGTCCATGTGCGTCTTCATCGCCTCGCGTTCGGGGAGGACGACCTTCGGCGCGTCGGCCTTGGTGGGGCCGGGGCGCAAGCGGTCGAGCGCCTGCCGGACGAGCTTGTTCGACTCGACCATCTCGCGCATCCGGACGAGATAGCGCGACCAGACATCGCCGCCGTGCTCGACCGGCACATCGAAGTCGTAGGTCTCGTAGCCCGAATATGGGTTGACGCGCCGGATGTCGATGGGCACGCCGCTGCCGCGCAGAGACGGCCCGGTCAGGCCCCAGTCAATCGCGTCCTCCGCCGAGATACGGCCGATGCCTTGCGTGCGACGCTGGAAGATTCGGTTGCCGGTGAGCAGGTCGTGGAACTCCGCGACGGCCTTCGGAAAGTCTTCGGTGAACTGGCGCGCGCGCCGCTCGAAGCCCGCGGGCAAGTCCATCATCAGGCCGCCGATGCGGAAGTAGGACGGCGTCATCCGCTCACCCGACGCGGCCTCGATGAGGTTCATG
>JALZHC010000582.1 GCA_030914105.1 Acidobacteriota bacterium | reverse complement strand
TGCGGCGCATCTCAGCCCGCTAAACGCACAACTATGAAGTGACACGATCGCTGCGGGCTTTCAGAAACCTGCCTGTCGTCTGCGACTCACGCGCCGAAGTGCGAGACGAATTCGGCGACGGAGAGGCCGGCGGCGTCGGCGAGACGCGCGAGCCATGCGTCGTCGCGGAAGTCCTTCTCGCCGATGCGCACCATGTAGTCGCGCGCCACCTGGTAGCTCTCCGTGTCCACGTCAACGAAGCGCTGCCGCCCGCGGCCCGTCGAAGGGTCAATCACCTCCTCGAAGGTTGCGGCGCGGAACTCGCCGCCCTGAATGGTCATCACCGCGCCCGCGCCGCCGTCGTAGAGATGTTTGAAGGCGGCGTAGCCGAGGTCGCGCGCGTACTCGGCGTCGTAAGGGATCGGCGGCGCGCAGCGCAGCTCATAGCCGATGGTCTTGTCAACGAGCGTCGTCTTGATGCCGCGACGTTCGAGCCGCGCCTGCACCTCGCTCTTGACCTTGCGCCCGAGGTCAATCTCGGCGACGCGTATGTTGCCCTGCGCGTCGCGGTCAACGTCCTGAAGCTCGGCGACCTCTTCGGGGTCGAAGCGCTCGACGAGGGCTTCCGAGAGGAGCACGACGCCGTGCGGACGACCCATCGCACGCCGCTTGATGATCGTGCCCTCGACGATGTGGCAGATGTCCGCGAGCGAGACGCGCTCTTTTCGGAACTCTTCGGGGATGATGGTGCAGGTGGCGCTCGCGGCCTTGCCGATGCCGAGCGTGAGGTGGCCCGTGGGCCGCCCCATCGTCACGCCCAAGTACCAGCGCCCCGTGGTCTTCGCGTCCTCCATCAGACGTTTGACCAACACGACGCCGACATGGCGCGCGGTCTCGTAGCCGAGCGTGGCAACCGAGTTCGGCAGCCAGAGGTCGTTATCAATCGTCTTCGGCACGAGCGCGACGCGGATCGCGCCGTCGGTCGCGCGCTCGATGGCCGCCGAGCTTCGGACGAGGTCGTCGCCGCCGACGGCGACCAGCGCCTCGATGTTCAGCTTCCGCAGTGCCGCCACGGCGTTCTCAAGAGAGGCCGGGTCGCGCGTGATGTCTGTGCGCGAGGTGCCGAGCACGACGCCGCCGTCGAGGTGTATGCGCGAGACCTCGTCAATCGTCATCTCGTGCTGCTCGTCCGTGTAGCGCTCGGCCAGCCACTCGAAGCCGTCGTGAAAGCCGACGGGCGTGCAGCCGACTTTAATCGCCTCGATGACGACCGCGCTGATGACGCCGTTCGTGCCCGGAGCCGGCCCGCCGCCGACGAGGATGCCGATTCGTTTGATTGCCATAGGAGTCAGGCCGCTCTTTTAAAGCCTGCTGAGGCCGGATGCACGCCGCTATCGGGCCACGCTGCGATGGCGCCGGGCTAACTAATGCGTCGTAGTCGCGCTAGCGCGGCTGCCACAACCAGCGCGACTAAGAGCGCCGGGACTGCGGTCAGCACCGGCCATGCAACGAGCGCCAGGGCGAGCGAGCGCCGGTAGCTTGAGGCGACCCACACCTCATGAAAGTTCGCTGCGACCGCAAGGCCGAACGCCCCGACGGCGACTGCCACGGCTGCGTGCAGCGCTGTTGCACGCGGCGAGTTGCCAAGCCGAAACTGCTCGTATCCGATGTGAAACGCGTACACAGCGGCACTGACCGCCCACGCCGCCAGCCGCCAGACGCGCACTTGATTAGATGGCAACGCGAAGACAATGCCTATGACGCTGTACAGAATGCCGATGAATATCGCCGTACTGAACCACGACTGTCGAACAGGTGTACGCATGATGTGTGGTCTAACGCTTACAATGCCGGGACGTGTCCGCTCAGGTAGCCGAAGCGTTCGCGGAACTCGTCCGCCGAAAGGTTTCCGGCGGCGGCGAGCTTCGAGACCCAGAAAGGGTCGGCGAAGTCTTCCGGCTCAAGGCGAATCATATACTCGCGCGCGACGCGGTAGCCTTCGCTCTCGACGTTGACCATGCGGACGCGCGTTCTTCCCGTTCCCGGCTCGCGGATGTCGGCGAAGGGGATTGGTACCATGCGCCCGCCCTGGATGCTGACCATCGCGTCGCTGCCGCCGGAGAGGAGGAAGCGGATAGCGGCGTAGCCGAGGTCGCGGCAGTATGCGGCGTCGAAGGGGATCGGGTCGGCGCAGCGCAGCTCGTAGCCGATGTTCTTGTTGATGAGTGTGACGCGCAGGCCGCGCGCGCTCAGACGTCCCTGCACTTCGGCCTTGACCTTGCGCGCGAGGTCAACCTCGGCGAAGCGTATGTGGCCGTGCTCGTCGCGCTCGACGTCCTGCAAGCCTTCGAGCTCCGCCGGGTCGAGCTTCTCGATGAGACCTTCGGCGAGGACGGCGAGGCCGAAGCGTCGGCCCGACGCGCGCCGCTTGATGATCGCGCCCTCGACGATGTCGCAGATGTCGGAGAAGGCGACGCTCTGTCGGTCTGTGAACTCCTCGCCGATGACCGTGAGGGTCGCGCCCGCGGCCTTGCCGATGCCGAGCGCGAGGTGGCCGGCCTTGCGGCCCATCGCGACGACGACGAACCAGCGCTTCGTAGACTTCGCGTCCTCCATCAGGTTTTGCACCAGCTCGACGCCGACGTGGCGCGCGGTCTGGTAGCCGAAGGTCGGGATGTGCGCGGGCAGCGGCAGGTCGTTGTCAATCGTCTTCGGCACGTGGACGACCTTGATTTCGTGGCCGCTGCGTTCGGCGACGAAGCTCGAAGAGAGCGCGGTGTCGTCGCCGCCGATGGTGACGAGGTGCGTGACTCCCAAGCGACGAAGAGTCTCGACGACGGCGCGCGTCGCCTTCTCGGACTTGGTCGGGTTGTCGCGCGCGGTGCCGAGGACTGAGCCGCCTTGAAGGTGTATGCGCGAAACGTCTTCGATGAGCAACGGGCGGACTTTCGAGGTCTCCTCGCGTATGAGCCACTTGAAGCCGTCCTGCACGCCGAGCACCTGGAAGCCTTCGTTGATCGCCTCGATGGCCGCCGCCGAGATGACGGCGTTGATGCCGGGCGCGGGGCCGCCGCCGACCAGGATGGCGAGAACGTCTTTGTTCGACATGGACGAGAGTAAAGCCCTCTTTTTCGTGTTCGGATGAAAAGAGGATTTTACCGGAGCGCGCGGCGTTATCAAATCGGAGAGCCGGGTTTATGCGTTCTTGTGCATAGAGCAAGGTCAGTTCAACGCCGCAGGCACAGAGTTCGCAGAGGGGGCGCAGAGAATCATAACTACTCAAGCCTCTGCGCTTCCTCCGCGAACTCTGCGCCTGCGGCGTTGAAAGCCACGCACTCAATGCGCAAGCTAGAATTGACCCAGGCCATAGGAGGAATGAGGCCGCGGTCAGGGCGCGCTCTTGAGATACTTTTCCGGGAGCGGCGTGCGCGGCGTCTCGGCCTCCCAGAAGATGCTGACGACCCACCAGCGCTTGCCGTCGTTCATGAGTTGAATGCTGTTGACGCCGCGCGCGAACGGCTTCGCGTCGTCCGCCTTGTGGCGGCTCTCGTAGGTGCTCCAGGCGTGGACGATGTGGCCGTAGGCTTCCGTGCGGCGCGCGAC
>JALZHC010000095.1 GCA_030914105.1 Acidobacteriota bacterium | reverse complement strand
GGTCTGAGTAAGCGGTGACGACGACGCCCGCGTCCGCGCAGAGGTGCAGGAACCAGAGCATGTGGCAGGCCGAGAGCGAGGCGACGAGAAGCTCTTCCGGGTTGTAGCGCGTCGCGTCGCCGCGGAAGGCCGGGTCGGACGAGCCGGGGATTGAAGGCTTCCCCGCGGCAGAGATTTCGTGCGCGCGCCGGTAGGAAGTGTAGCCGCTCGTCCCCTCGCCGCTGTTCCCCGTCCACTCGACCTTCACTCGGAAGGCGTGCGCCTTGTGCGCTGCTTTCGACACCGATTCCACCTCCTTGCCGAACCGCCGTCGGCGGACGCGCCGGCTCTTCACGCCGGCTCGCCGACGCCCGACGCCACTCGATGATAAGTATAGACGCCGCCGGCGCAAGAACCACTTTCGGCGCGGCGGACGGAACCACTTGGAGAGTTTTCGTTACTGCTTGCGCGCGCCCGCGGCTTCGTGCTCGCGCGCGAGCAGAGCACGTTTGCGTTCGACGCCCCAGCGGTAGCCGCTCAGGCTTCCGTCGCCGCGCACGACCCTGTGGCAGGGGTTGACGAGCGCGACGGGGTTCGTGGCGCAGGCGCGCGCGACGGCGCGCACGGCCTTCGGTTGTCCCAGCCCTTCGGCGACTTCCGTATAAGAGCGCGTCGCGCCGTAAGGGATACGCCGCAGCTCTTCCCAGACCCGCGACTGAAATGCCGTGGCCCGCACGTCCGTCGGAAGGTCGAGCGAAGTCTCGCGCCCGTCCAGGTGGCCGAGCAGAGCCTCCGCAAACTCTTCGAGGCGCGCGCCGCCGCGACTGATTTTTGCCGACGGATATTCTTCTGCAAGCGCCGCCTCAAGCTCCGCGTCCGTGTCGCCGAACTGAACCGAGCACACGCCGCGCGCGGTCGCCGCGACGAGCAGACGACCGAGCGCGCAAGCCTTCGTCGTGTAGTTGATCTCCATCCCTTCGCCCCCGCGTCTGTAGGTCGCCGGAGTCATGCCGAGCCTGTGCGAGGCCCCCTCATAAAGCCGGCTGCTTGAGCCGTAGCCCGCTTCGTACAATGCGTCCGTCACGCCGCGCCCTCCCTTTATCTTCGACTTGAACCGCCTCAGGCGATGCGCCGCCGCGTACTGCCGCGGCGTTATCCCGGTGACCCGCTTGAAGGTGCGCTGCAAGTGTTGGGGGCTGACGCGCTCACGCTCGCCCAACTCTTCGAGCGACACGGCCTCGCCCTCGCGCGCTTCGACAAAAGCGCACACGCGCAAGACCAGCTCCACGGCGGGGTCAACGGCGGAAGTCTCGCGCGGCAGGCAGCGCCTGCAAGCACGGAACCCGCGGCCTTCGGCCTCTTCGCACGACGCGAAGAAGGAGACCTGCTCGCGTCGCGGTCGGCGCGAAGGGCACGAAGGCTTGCAGTAGACGCCGGTCGAGCGGACGGCGTAAACGAACAGGCCGTCGAAGTGCGCGTCCCTCTCAAGCACCGCGCCCCAGTAAACGTCCGGCTCGATGGCCCGAAGCTCCTCGCTCACCTTTCTGTCCTGCGCCGCGCCCTTCGTCTCTTTATCACGCATCACGCTCTTCACCTCTTCACGCATCACGGTCTTCACCTCTTTCTCGTCGCCCACTCTCTTCAACTCTCGCGCCCATCCTAAGGCAAAGGCCCGGACTCAATCTATCCGAATCTTGCGCCCGATGTTCCGGCGCAGGCAATCAAGACAGTCGCCGGCACTTCGCCTTGATTGCCTGCGCGGTCGTGTGTGAGAGATGATTAGTCCGTTGGTGAAACGGAACGATTAGTCCGTTGACGAAAGGGGCGGAGCTTCCGCGACCGTCTATGAATCGAAACAGTAAGACCGGAAGGAGAGACGGCCTCGGCTACGACCCGGAGGAGGCCGTGCGCCATCTGTCTTCGGTTGACCCGACGCTCGCGCGTCTGTTCGAGGCCGCGGGGCCTTTCCGGCTTGAGGTTCGGCGGATGCACAACCCCTTCGAGGCGCTGGCGCGAAACATCGTCTACCAGCAGCTCCACGGCTCCGCGGCGGCGGCCATCCACGCGCGCGTGCTCGCGCTCTTCGGCGGCGGCAGGCTCACGCCCGAAGATGTGCTCGCCGCTTCTGATGAGAGCCTGCGCGGCGCGGGCCTCTCGGCGGCGAAACTCGCGGCGCTCCGAGACCTCTCGGCCCGGACGCTCGACGGCACAGTGCCCACGCTCGCGCGCCTGCGCCGCATGTCGGACGAAGAGATCGTCGAGCGCCTGACGCGCGTGCGCGGCATAGGCCGCTGGACGGTCGAGATGCTCCTCATCTTCCGCCTGGGCCGCGCCGACGTGCTGCCCCTGGACGACTACGCCGTGCGGAAAGGTTTCGCGCTGGTCTACGGCGAGGAAGAGATGCCGAAGCCGAAAGAACTGGCGCGCTACGGCGAGCGCTGGCGGCCCTTCCGGACGGTGGCGAGCTGGTACCTCTGGCGCGCGCATGAGCTTCCGCCCGGCACGCTCCCGCTGAAGAAGAGACGCGGGCGGCAAGCCGTCGGGCGGCCTCTGCGTTAAAGCCCGCGCCGTCGCGCGCCGACCAGGAAGGGCCGACCTCACTCGCCGACCAGGAAGGGCCGACTTCACTCGCCTCCGGCGCGCGTCGTAGCCGCGTTTGACCGAAGGCCCGTTGACCACTCCCTTCAGAGGGATAGGGTCTCTTCATTCTTGAGCTTTGGGCATGTAGAGTTCAACGCAGAGGCGCAGAGAGCGCAGAGGGGGCGCAGAGAGTTGATGAATGCACAAGCCTCTGCGCTTCCTCGGCGAACTCTGCGCCTCTGCGTTGAATAACCCTACGCTCCATGCTCAAGAATGAAGAGACCCTAATAGCGGGATGATTTTTATTGACACCTTACCGGCTTCGGCCTAGACTCCGCCCGCGCCGGCCTTCGTCCTCGCGCTCAGTTGGCCGCCGGCCTGCCGCCCGAAGTTAGCGGGTCAGTTGATAAGGAGCGTATCCGATGTCTCGTCGCATAAAGCTCTGGGTTCTCGCCTGCTCTCTCGGCGGCGTGTTGGTTCTCTCGGCACTGCCTCAACTGCTCGGCGGCGCGCGTGCCGCCGCGGCCGCAGGCGAGCACGACCTGACGAACGGCGCGGGCGTGCAGCAGCCGGGCGCGGCTTCGGCGTCGGACGATTGTCGCAGCGTCCCCGCGCTGCCGCTGCCGAGTTCGTTCCTGCCCGCGCGCCTGCCGGCCTTTCAGGAACAGCTCACGCGTTTCCTACAGTGCCGGCAGTACGCGAAGCTCGGCTGGGCTGAGGACAAGGGCGTGCGCGACACCGGGCCTTACGTCGAGCAGACTTACTACGGCGTGCACCCGGCGGTGAAAATCTACTACTCGCCGCAGGTCGTCAGTTGGCTGAAAGACGGGCGCAAAGGCGTCATCCCCGACGGGGCCATGATCGTCAAGGAGCAGTTTCCGCCGCCCGCCGGGCGATACAAACTCGCCGCGCCGCCGCCGGTCTCGGACTGGACGGTCATGATCAAGGACGCGAAGGCTTCGGCCGACGGCTGGTACTGGGCTGAGATTTGGGACAAGCAGTGCGCGGATAACAACGACCCGCCTTTCGCCGTGCGCAACGCCGGCTTCGGACTCTACTGCGTGCGCTGCCACGCGTCCGCCGAGCACGAGTTGACCTTCAGCGCTCTGGAGAACATCGACGGCAACCCCGGCCAGCCTCTGAATTACTACGACGACAACTCCTGGTTCTACGCCCCGACGCCCGCGCCGACGCCTAAGCCGACGCCGCCCCCGCCGTGCCGTGAGACGGGCGGCCACACGGCCTTCACGTCTTCAGTGCACCACGACCCCGGCGCGCGCGACGAGGAGGAGCACAAGGCGCTGGCTCTGCTGACTCAGCCGCCCGTCCACGCCGCGACGCCCGACCCGCAGTTCCTCGCCTTCTACGACTCCATCCGCCCCGTGCGCTCGCCGCAGAAGCTGCCCGGCGAATCCTTCGACCACGTCTTCGCCCGCCCGGCAGCGCCCGGCTCGCAGGCGAACCTGTTTCTCACCTCCGACTCGTGCATGGGCTGTCACAGCGGCATCACCTACAGCGGCAACGTGATGCTCTACGAGGGGCGGCAGCAGCCGGACGGCAAGACCCCTGCGATGAACGTCTCGCCCTTCGCCGAGTGGCGCTGGTCGCCGATGGGACTCGCCGGGCGAGACCCGATCTTCTACTCGCAGCTCGACAGCGAGATTGCCTACCTCAAGACGCAGCCCAATGCGGACGAGCAGGTGAAGATGCTGACCAACACCTGCTTCAAGTGCCACGGCGTGATGGGCAAGCGCACCCTCGACGCCGACCACGGCGGCACGGGCAAGGGAGACTTCCAACGCGACTTCGTCTACATCACGGACGAGCGAGACCCCAACTTCAAGTACGGAGCGCTGGCGCGCGACGGCATCAGTTGCATGGCCTGCCACCGCATCGTCGAGGACAAGCCTCCGACGCTCAGGCACTTCCTTGAGAAGGCCATCACCGGCGACTTCACGACGGGCAACACGGACGAGCTTTACGGCCCGTTCAAGGACAACGAGATCGTCACCGACCCGATGCACAACGCCATCGGCATCAAGCCGAAGTACGACCCCTACATCAAGAGCGCGCGGATGTGCGGCAGCTGCCACACCATCAACCTGCCGGTCGTGGACTACAAACAGCCCGCACGGCACAACAACGAAGCCGAAGGGCCGCGGCCCGTCACGCACAGCAGCCTCGAACAGTTGACCTATCTGGAGTGGCTCAACAGCGGCTACCAGAACGAGTACGGCGGAGGCCCGCGCGCGCAGACCTGCCAGGAGTGCCACATGCGTTCGAGTTATCGCAACTCGAAAGCCACGCTCAACGTGCCGCTCATCCAGCAGCCCATCGCCGCCGTCGAGGACGACCGTTACCCCGCGACGGAGGGGATGCTTAGCCCCGACAAGACGCACGTCCGCCTGCGCGAGAGCGGGTTTGCGCGCCACCAGCTACAGGGCTTGAACATCTCTCTGCTTGAGATGTTCCGACAGTACATGGAGAAGGGCTACGCGAATGGCGCGAACCTCATGTCGAACCCCGTCCTCGGCGTGCGCCAGAACGACTACATGCAGTTGCTCGCCGACAACCTGCCGAACGCCGTTGACGCATTCGTCGAGCAGGCGGCGAACTCGACCGCCGACCTCACCCTCGCCCCCGTCACAGTCAACGGACGACGGCTGAGCGCCGAAGTGCTCGTCACCAACAAGACCGGCCACCGCTTTCCGAGCGGCGTCGGCTTCCGCCGCGGCTTCCTTGAGCTGCGCGTCTTGGACACGAGCGGCGGGCAGGAGCGCACGGTCTGGTGTTCGGGGTGCACGAACGAGCTGGGCGTCATCACGGACGGCGAAGGCGGGAAGCCTCTGCCGTCGGAACTCTTCGACAAGTACCAGCCGGGGCAGAAGCCGGAGCGCGAGAACTACCCGGCGCAGTGCAGGAACGCCGTTCCGCAGCACTACCAGCCGCACTTCTGGGGCGCGCGCTTCCCCATCACGCGGCAGGACGAGGCGCAGATTTACGAGGAGATTGATTTGAACGCCGACTGCGTCGTCACCAGCAGCTTCATCCGGCGCGACTTCGTCGTCAAAGACAATCGTCTGCTCCCGTTCGGCTGGACTGCCGAGGGGCCGAAGGGGCCGGACGGCGCGCCCGTCATCCCGAAAGAGTTTCTCGAACCGACGCACGCGGAGGGCGTCTGGGACGACCCGCGCTACACGGACGGCAGCGGGACGAGTCTGGTGCGCTACGAGGTGGCGCTCCCGGCGGGCGTCAACCCGAGCAACCTGACCGTGCGGGCCACCTTCTATTACCAGAGCATCCCGCCGCACTATCTCCACGACCGCTTCACAGAGACTCCCGACTACCCGGCCACGCGGCGGCTCTACTACCTGACCTCCAACCTCCGTACGCAGGGCACGCCGTTGGAGAACTGGAAGGTGAAGGTCGTCGCGGCCAGCCGGCCAGTCGGCCAGTAAGCACGCGTGTGGAAGCTGTTTGTGTTGTCGTAAGCAGACCGGAGACGCGCTGAAGAAGTCGGAAACTTGCCCTCCCGTTTCGTCAACGTTCGGCAGTCTGTCTGGTCAACGCTCGGCAGTAGTTGGCTTCGTTCGGCAGCGGGTTGGCTTCAAACTTCAGCCTTCGGAATATTGCGTCAGACTTTCACCCAACGCTCGGCCCAACGGCCCAGGCTCTCAATCACAGGCTCCAGATTCTTCCCCGCTTCCGTCAGCTCGTAGCTCACGCGCACCGGCGGCCCCGGCAGAACCGTGCGCCTCACAAGCCCCTCCGACTCAAGCTCGCGCAGCCGCTCGGTGAGCAGGCGGTCGGACATCCCCGGCACCGCCGCCAGCATTTCGTTAAAGCACTGCGGCCCTCCGAGCATCACGCTGAGGATCGCGCCGCTCCAGCGCCGCCCGATCAGCTCGACCGCGTGGTGAAAACGCGCGCAGACTTTCGACTCGCCGCCGCCGGCCCGCCTTGCCGGGGCTGCCGCCGCCGCCCGCCTGGCACGGCGCTTAACCCGGCTCGCCTCTTTTTTCATGGGTCACCGCCCCCTTGACTTACTTTTAATTGCCTACTTGACTATTGTAGCCTGATGGCGTATCATCGCCGCCAGCTTACCAAAAGTAAGCTAGCTACGCAATATCCGCCAAGGAGAAATTATGGCCTCTGAAACTGCAACTCGTGATCGTTCGGTTGTTGATTGGGCGCTCCTCGTCGCGCGCCTCTTCGTCGGCATCATCTTCATGGCGCACGGCGCGCAGATACTCTTCGGCGCGTTCGGCGGGCCGGGCCTCTCGGCCTTCGTCCAGATGCTTGGGCCTTTAGGCTATCTGGTCGCGGTCGGCGAGTTCTTCGGCGGCTTAGGGCTCGTCTTCGGTTTTCTCTCGCGCTTCTCCGCCGCGTCAATCATTCTCATCATGCTCGGAGCCATCGCCACAGTTCACGTCAAGTTCGGTTTCTTCATGAACTGGGCCGGCACACAGGCGGGCGAAGGCTTCGAGTATCACCTGCTGGCGATAGGCATCCTGCTGCCCATCCTGATCGCGGGGCCGGGACGCTTCGCCGTCGGGCGGCTCCTGCCTTTGCCCAAAGTCGCCGGCGCGCAGAGGCCGGTCGCGATTCTGGAGTAGAAATCGCGGGCGCGCGATTTGAAAGTTTAGTGTGAAGCGTTCGAGGTCAGTTTCGACAAGGAGCGTTTGAAAGATGGAAGCGACGAAGTTATGGCCGGAGGAAAAAGGAAGTGACGAACGGGCGCGCACGGTCGCAGGGATAGTCAACAGCATCGAGACGCTGGAGGGCGCGGGCTTTCTCGTGCGCCGACCCTTCCCGAAGGCTGCGCTCTCGGAGTTCGACCCGTTCCTGCTCTTGGACGAGATGGGGCCGATGACGCTCGCGCCGGGCGAGGCGAAGGGCGCGCCGGATCATCCGCATCGCGGCTTCGAGACCGTGACCTATGTGCTCT
Organism: Acidobacteriota bacterium; assembly: GCA_030914105.1. Taxonomy (GTDB): domain Bacteria; phylum Acidobacteriota; class Blastocatellia; order Pyrinomonadales; family Pyrinomonadaceae; genus QHXN01. The sequence continues at coordinate 1,592 of JALZHC010000095.1, read as the reverse complement.
CAGGCGAGTTGGAACACAAGGACTCGCAGGGGCATTCCGGCAGGTTGAGCGCGGGCGACGTGCAGTGGATGACAGCCGGCGCGGGCGTCGTCCATTCGGAGATGCCCTCGGCAAGGTTCCAGCGCGAGGGAGGCCGCCTGCACGGCTTTCAACTCTGGGTGAACCTGCCGCGCGAGAGTAAGATGATGCAGCCGCGCTATCAGGAGATTCCGTCGGCGAGTATTCCGACTGCGCGGACTGCGGACGGGCTGGTCGCGGTGCGCGTGATCGCGGGCGAAGCTCTCGGCGCGCGCGCGGTCGTCGAGACGTTGACGCCGATCATCTATTTGCACTTCACCATCCGACCGGGCGGACGCGTGGCGCAGACGTTGCCGCCGGAGTACAACGCCTTCGCCTACGTCGTTGACGGCGCTGGGATATTCGGCGCAGAAGGCGAGCGCGGGTCGGACGGGCAGATGGTTATGTTCGCGCTGGACGGTGGCGAGGTGTTGATAGAGAATCCGGCGGACGCCGACGCTGCGCTCGAAGTGTTACTGATTGCGGGCGTGCCCCTGGGCGAGCCTGTGGCGCGTTACGGCCCTTTCGTGATGAACACGGAGGAAGAGATTTATCAGGCCGTCGAAGACTTCAGAAGCGGACGCATGGGCGCGATCAACTCCTAACGGCTGAAGAATCTCGCGCGCCGCGTGAGGCAAAAACAATGGACGGGACGAATCAAGAACCGATGTCGACGGAGACGCGCACGCGGCTCAGCCGTGTGCGCCACGCGCTACTGAAACTGCACAAGGCTCTGCTCGACGATGCGCGGGTGGAGTTCGAGCGCGCGCGCGGGCGCATCGAATCGAGCGGCCAGTTTTTGCAGCTCGTCCTGAACGACGAGTGGTTCGCCTACCTGCGTCCGCTCTCCGCACTCGTCGTCCAGATCGACGAGCTGCTCGACGCCGAGGAAGCGACCCAGCGTGAGGCCGACGCGCTCGTCGCGCAGTCGCGCGCGATGCTCAGACCCGACGAGGGCGGCCCTGAAGGGTTGGGGGAGAAATACCGCGCCGCCCTGCAACGCTCGCCCGATGTCGTCCTGGCCCACGGCGAAGCTGCGAAACTATTCGGCGGCCCAAAATCCGTTTAATGATTTGAGTGTGACAACCTAATGATTTGAGTGTGGCGGCGGGTGTTCGTATGAAAAGACCGATTCGCATTTTGTTGCAGACCACCATCCCGGCCACGGAGGACGACTGGCACGTCGGTCGGTTCTCATTGCTCAACGCACACCTGAGCGGGCTGCGAGATGCGGAAGGGCGCGTGCTCTGCGAAGTCACGGCGCGCGACCGCGAGACGAACGCGGACGGCGACGACGAAGTGTTGAGCCGGCTCGACGCGACCGACTTCGACGAGCTGTGGCTCTTCGCCGTGGACACGGGCGGCGGGCTGAGTGTGGCCGACTGTCAGGGCATCACACGCTTTCGCCAGCGCGGCGGCGGCATCCTCTCGACGCGCGATCATCAGGACTTGGGTTCTTCGCTCTGCACGCTCGGCGGCGTCGGGCGCGCACACTTCTTCCACACCCAAAATCAAGACCCGGACGAGACGAGACG
>JALZHC010000581.1 GCA_030914105.1 Acidobacteriota bacterium | reverse complement strand
CTCGCGACCGTTCGCGCCCTTCATCCGACCGCCGGGAGCGGCGTCGCGACCTTCACGGCCCTGCCCGTCGCGGCCGTCGCGGCCTTGCCCGTCGCGGCCTCCGACGCGCTGCCCGCCGCCTCGCGTAAACGGAAGGTTGCGCACAGGCTCGGTCGAGAGAGCGCGCTGCGCGATGTCAGTGCCGGCGGGGAGCGCGCGCACTTTTGTCCTGCCGAATTCGTGCTCGCGCACGCTGCTGACTGCGCGCAGCCAGGGGTTCGCGCGCGGGAGTCTGTCCGCGCCGCCTGCGCGCTGCGGCGAGTTGGGGTCGAAGCGGCGCGACCACCAGCGACCGCGCGGGTCGCGCTGGCCGTAGGTGAGCGGATACCAGCAGACGCGGCGCTCGCTGCCGAAGTCAATGTTGACGAAGGCGACGAGCGCGGGTCGCCACCATGCGTGGCGGTAGCGGTAGCCGTAGCCGCGCGGCGCCCAGGCCCAGTTGTTGTTGTAGTAGACCCAGCGACCGTAGTGGTACGGTGCCCAGCCCCAGGGTTCGTCTGCGACCCAAGTCCAGCCGTAGGGCGGGCACCAGTCCCAGTGGCCGTAGCGGTAGGGTGCCCAGTCGTAATAGTTGTTGACAACCGTAGTGCTCGGATGCCAGACGTAGCCGTAGTCGTTCGTGTACTCCCAGTCGCCGTAAGAGTCGAGCTCCTCCGCGCCGTAGACTTCCGGGTCGTAGTAGCGTTCGCGCCCTTCGTAGCGCAGGCGGGAGGCGAGGTCGCGCTCGCGCTCGCCGTTCCAGTCGTCCCAACCGTCGAGCGCGGCGGCGGCGCTCACGTCCCAATCGTCGACGTCCGTGCCGTCACCGTAGGTAAGCCGCGCCGTGCGTTCGCTCCGCAGCTCGAAGCCGGAGGTCTCAGAGTAGATGCGCGCGCGCCCGTTGTCGCGGACTGTGACGCGGACGCTCTGCGGGTCAACGTCTATGCGGTAGAGTCCCGCGCGCTCGGCGGCGACGGTGGATTTGGGCGCGTCAACCTCGAAATATTCTTTATCGCGGTCGAACTGCGCGAGGCGGACGGTGGCCGTGCCTTCGGAGAGGCTGAGCGCGATGCCTTCGTCGCGCAGCGTGACGACGCGGATGACCGAGTTCTCGCCGAGGCGTATGAAGTTGCGCGCGTCGGCCTGAATCTCCAGGCGCGCGCCGCGCGCGGTGGCGAGCGTATCGCCTTCGACGAGCGGCGCGTTCGCTTGCGCCTGCTCCCACTCGTCGCCGCCGGCGCGCTGGAGTGTGACCTCGCCTTTCAGGAGGCTGATGCGCAGGACTCGCGCGTGCTCTTCGTATTCATCGTCTGCGGTGTTGTCGTCGGCGCGCGCCGTGAACGAGATGAGAAGTAGTGCGGAGAGAAGGAAGAGAAGTGTCCTGGGCGAAGAATGATGAGAACGCATAACGGGCGCTCCTTCGTTTGTGGATCGAACGGGCCGCTACGGGGGCAGTCTCGGTTCGTCGGACGAAGCGAATGATTCGGAAGAAGAAACTCTCGCGGGGCCTTCGTCCCTTTGCCGTTGCGACGGAGCAATGCACGTGCCCGTCGGCGAAGCCTTCCGCGCACGCGAAAGTTGTCCGGCCTTTCTTTCCGAATGAGTTGAGGGCCGACGCCCGCGGCTTATGCGAGATCGTGCACGGCGAGCACTATATCGTGTGACCCTGATTTCAACTTTCGCGTGATCCCTTCCTCCGACACTTTCCGCGTTATCGGGTAAGGGGCGAGACAGGTGCCCCGAAGCGAGCCGCGGGCAGCAGTCGCCCTTCGGCGCGGAGACTTGGACTCGAACGGCGTGCGGCTGAAGCGCCGTCGGAAGGAAGGAGACCAGGAACCATGAAAAAGATTCAGAAGACGACCGCCGGCCTCGCGCTCTTCGCCCTGCTTGCGTTCGGCGGCATCAACGCCGCGGCGAAGGGAAGCGCGCAAGGGCAGCGCGCCATCAGCGGCGTCGTGACCCGCGTAGACCTGCGCGCGCGCACCGTCGAGCTGCGCGAGAAAGAGAGCGGGCGCACCATCAACGTGCAGATTCCCGAAGGGATGACCGTCAAGACCAACCTCTCGATGACGCCGGCCTTAGCCATCGAGCGGCTGCTGCCCGGCATGTACATTACGGCCACCGTTCAGTAACCGTGGCGTTAAATGCGCGGGCGCAGAGAACTCGGAAGCCGCACAAGAGGGTTTCAGATCTGTTCAATTTGAAACCCTCAATCCCTTCATGTGGCTTCCGAGTTCCCTGCGCCCACGCGTTTAGCTTTATCGGCCCTTCGCACGAGTCGGGTTGGCTTTGCCGATCTCGGAGAAGCTGAGGTTGAGAATCGGATACTGCTTCCAGTCTTTGTAGTCGTAGTGCCACCACTCCGGCTCGTAGACTGCGAAGCCTTCGGCCTCCATCGCCGCGCGCAAGAGTTCGCGCAGGCGGCGCTGTTCGGGAGTGCCGCCGGCGTAAGAGATGTGCGAGCGCTCGGTCATCTCGTCGTAGCCGCTCGGCATCGAGACCTCCTGGCCGGTCTTCAGGTCGTAGAGCGTCAGGTCAACGGCGCAGCCGCGGTTGTGCCGGGAGCCTTTCGAGGGGTCTGCGACGAACTGCTTTTTGTCGGCGGGCGTCAAGTCCCAGAAGAGTTTGGTGACGAACCAGGGGCGGTAGCCGTCGAAGACCGCGACGCCGTAGCCCTGCTTCCTGAGCGCGGCGACGGCGCGCAGCAGAGCCTCGGCGGCGGGGCGTTGCAGGAAGGCGCGCGCCTCCGTGTAGACCGCGCGGCCCGTGAAGTTGTTGGGCGTGGCGTAGCGTATGTCGAGCTTGATTGACCGGTCGAGCTTCACCAGCTCAACCAGGTCGGGCGCGCGAAACGTGCCCTCCTCCTTCGGCGGCTGCTCCTGTGCGCTGGCGTGCGACAGCAAGACGGCAACGCAGAAGAGCGCCGCGAATGCGAGGCGCGCGCGAAAGAGCTTTCCGAGGCGCGTGCGCGCGAGCTTCAAAGCGTTTCTCATTCAGTCCCTCATTGCGACTTGCCGGCGGCGACGCCGCGAGTAGTCGCTCACTGCGACCAGGGAGTTGGCGAGCGCTCCCAGCGATGCTTGCGCAGCTCTTCGAGCAGCTCGGACGAGAGCGGGCCGGCGTCGCTTGCTTCGACGTTCGCTTCGACGTTCTTCGTCTTGCGCATGCCGGGGATGATCGTGCTCACGGTCGGGTTGCTGAGGATGAAGCGCAGCGCCATCTCCGGCATCCTGAGGCCGGCGCGCGCGGCCAACGGCTTTAAGGCGTCGGCGCGCTCGACGCTGGGGATGAGGTTGTCGGGCACGAAGTAGGTATTGCGCCAGTCGCCTTCGGGCCAGCGGCTCTCTTTGGTGATGGTGCCGGTGAGCGTGCCCTCGTCGAAGGGGACGCGCGCGATGACGGCCACGTCCATCTCACGGCAGGCGGGGAACAGTTCGTCCTCCGGGTTCTGGTCGAAGATGTTGTAGATGACCTGCACGGCGTCAACCAATCCGGCGCGCACGGCGCGCACGCCGTTCCAAGGCGCCCAGCGGTTGATGCTGATGCCGACGGCGCGCACCAGACCCTGCGC
>JALZHC010000094.1 GCA_030914105.1 Acidobacteriota bacterium | reverse complement strand
GTGCCCGCCAAGACCAAGCGTCGCGTCCACGAATAGCCCCCCGCGCTCCGGGGCGAGCAGCGCCGTGGTTTCAATGAGCAACACGGGGCGATGGGGCGTGCCCGGCCCCCCTCCGGGCTCCGCCATTACCACCGCCCCGTGGTCTTGAAAAGCAGCAGCGAGCTTCGGGTGACGAGTGACGGGGTGACGAGCATCGGGTCTTTGATCCTTGCTTTAGCCTTGTCGCTCAGCACTGTTCACTCTTTGCCGCTTTTCAGATTCCGAGCCGCGCAATCGCCGCCTCGTCCTCCTCCGTATAAGGCTCCGCGAGGAGGCGACGCTCGAAGCGCTCAAGCTCCCAAACTTCCAGGTATGTCAAATAGCCCAGAACCGCCACGTCGCCGACGACCCCCGCTGACTTCCTCAAAAGCGGGTGGATGAGCACGCGTCCCTGCCCGTCCACTGTCGCCTGCTGGCCGTAGTAGTTCGTCCTGTCAAGGAACTTCCGCCGCGCCGGGTCCATCGAGGGCAGAAGCGCCAGACGCTGCTCGATGGACTCCCATTCGGGTAAGGGATAAAGCCTCGCGCATTCGCCGGTCAGGCTCGTGACGTAAACTTCCGCCGTCGAATACTTCTCTTCAATGTAGCGCCTGAAGGCCGTCGGTATTTTCAATCGCCCTTTGGAATCAATCCGCGCCGTGTAATTTCCTCTCAACATTGAAGTTTGCGGCGTCGGCTGGGGCGAGGCTGCTTAAAACTTAAAGTGAAACTCTAACCTTCGGCGGCAAGCTGCTCTGGGTAGCCCACTTTCAGCCACTTTTGACCACCCGCCGCGCATAGTACGCCCGCCTCTATTACCCTGTCAAGAGCAAAAACACTGTCAAATCGAAATTTTTAAGCACGATTTGGTGTACTCTCTTTTAAGCTACCCGTAGCGGAGGGCGCGTCTGTCCTGTTATAGTGGCACGCCCAATCATTAATAAGGACAAGTCGGGCGGCTGCTGACTTTCGGATGAATTTCGGCCAACTCCTATTTTTCGGTGGTTTGGTGGCACTGGCTAACGTCGGGGGCGGGCTTCTGCTCACGCACCCCCGCATTTTTCAAAAAAGCAGGCAGTTCCTGGGCTACCTCGTCGCGTTGGGCGCGGGGTTTATGCTGGCGGCGATTTTTATAGAGATCGTGCCGGAGGTGGTTGCGCTGTGGACGAAGGGGGAGGCGGACGGCGGGTCGGCGGGTCGGGCCGTCCTCGGCGCGATGACGCTGCTTTTGGGCGGCTACCTTCTCATCCATTTTGTCGAACACACGCTCGCGCCGCACTTCCACTTCGGCGAAGAGACGCACCCGGAGGCCGTCGTCCGCCCTTCGGCGGCTTACACGGCCATCGGCGGGCTTTCGATTCACACCTTCTTCGACGGGACTTCGGTGGCCTCGGCCTTCCTGGTTGACCGGAAGGTGGGGCTGCTGGTCTTCGTGGCCGTGCTGCTGCACAAGCTGCCCGAAGGTTTTACGGCGGCTTCGATCATGCTGGCGTCGGGGCGCGCGTCGAGGAGCGCGCTGGCGGCGACCTTAATTATCGGGGCCGCGACGCTCGCGGGAGTTTTGAGCGTGGCCATGTTGCAGTCGCACGTGACGGAGGCGGTGGTCTACGCGCTCCCATTCTCGGCGGGCGTGACGCTGTACGTTGCGGCGAGCGACCTCATCCCGGAGGTCAATCACCTCGAAGAGAAGAACCCTCTGGTCTCTTTGATAGTCTTCGCGGGCGTCGCACTCTTTTACGTCTTCCATCGTCTGATAGAGCCGTGAGCTTGCCTGAGAGTTCGGCGCGGGCCGCGCGGCGGAGGCAAAACAGGCGCGCCACGTTTATCGTATAAGTCTGCGGTCGGAATCAAAGTGAGATTGACGCACAGAAGAGTTCATGCTCCGCTCGCCGCGCTCGTCGCGCTGCTGAGTCTTTGCGCGTGCGCCGCGACGGCGCGTGCGCAGGACGCGCGCGCTTACACAAACGCGCCTCTGCCCGCGCCCACGGGCTATTACAAGTACGTCACGGACAACGCGGGCGTCATTGACGCGGCGACGAGGGATCGCCTGGCGGCGATACTCAACAACCTCAAAGACCGCGCCGACATCGAGTTTGCCGTCGTGACCGTACCGACGACGGGCAACACGGACGCCTTCGAGTATTCGCTGGCGCTGGCGCGCGGCTGGGGCGTCGGCTCGAAGGAGGGCGAGAAGAACGGGCTGCTGCTGCTCGTGGCCGTTAACGACCGCAAGTGGCAGGTTCAGGTCAGCCGTCACCTGGAAGGCGACCTGCCGGACTCGCTCGTCGGCGAGATCGCGCGGCAACGTCTGGTGGGGCCGTTCAGGCAGGGCAACTACGGCCAGGGCATCGCGGACTTCGTGCAGACGGTTGTGGCGACGCTCGCCGAGAAGCGCGGGTTTCAACTCGAAGGCATTGACCAGCGCAACGCCTACCGACCTTCGTCGCGGCAGGTGGCGCAGACGCGCACGCGCAGCTCAGGCGGCGGGATTGGAATCGGCGCGTGCTGCCTGATAATCGTCGTCATCCTGTTCTTGATAGCCGCGGCGCGCGGCAGGGGCGGTCGCGGCGGGTGGGGCGGAGGCGGAGGCGGTTGGCTGAGTGCGTTGCTTCTGGCTAACGTTCTGAGCAACGTCGGCGGGCGTCGCAGTTCGAGCGGGTGGGGCGGCTTCGGCGGCGGCGGAAGCTCCGGCTGGGGCGGAGGCGGTGGCGGCTTCGGAGGCTTCGGAGGCGGCGGCGACTTCGGCGGTGGCGGGGCCGGCGGAAGCTGGTAGGAGAGCAGGGATGAAGGATGAAAGCGCGGTTATCGAGGTTCTGCTTTTACTTCATCCTTCATCCTTCCGCGTTCATCATTTCGGAGATTGACTGATGGCGAATAAAGTGGCGCAGGAGGCTTTCAATCACCTGATCGGCGATTTGCGGGCGACGCACGGCGACAACCTCGCGTGCGTGGTGCTCTACGGCTCGGCGGCGTCGGGCGACTTCGTGCAGATCGAGTCGGACTACAACCTTCTCATCGCCCTCGAACGCATCACGCCGGAGGACTTGCGTCTCGCCCAGGCTCCGATGCGCGAGTGGCAACGCCTGGGCCACCCGCTGCCGGTCTATTTCACCTCCGAGGAGCTGCGCGACGCGGCGGACGTGTTCCCAATCGAGTTCCAACAGATGCGCCGCGCGCGCGTCGTGCTCTACGGGCGCGACCCTTTCGAGGGCCTGCACATCTCGGACGAGAACCTGCGCCACCAGACGGAGTACGAGCTGCGCAGCAAGCTCATTCAACTGCGGCGGCTCTACATCCCGGCCTCGGCCGACTCGAAGAGGCTGAAGGCCTTGATGTGCGACAGCCTTTCGAGCTTCGCGACGCTGTTCGCGCCGGTGCTTCTGCTGCACGGCGAGGAGCCGCCCGTGCTGAAGCGCGAGGTCGTGCGCGCGGCGGTGCGTTTGTTGAAGCTCGACGGCGCTGCCTTCGAGCGCGTCTTCGAGCTGCGCGAGGAGGGCGCGGACTCCCGGCTCGGCGAGCGCGAGGCGGACGAGCTGTTCGCGGACTATCTGGCGCAGGTCGAGCTGGTCGTCGAGGCCGTTGACGCGCTCGAAGTTTCCGGCGCGGTCGGAGGCCCGCGGGGTTAATCTCGCCCGGCGTCGTGTTCAGCCCCGTCTGATTTCGTCTCGCCCGGCGTCGTTCGGAGTTCGTTTTGATCTCATCTCGTCAGGCGTCGTTTGAGTGAAGGAGGAATGTGATGAAGGTAAGAAGGATATTGCTGCTGGCGGCGGTCGCGCTCGTCTCGCTCTCGGCGAGCGGGTGCGGCTACAACACTCTGGTGGCGAAGCAGCAGAACGTCAAGGAGAAGTGGTCGAACGTCGAGTCGCAGCTCCAGCGCCGCGCAGACCTTCTGCCGAACACGTTCGAGGCGGCGCGCGGCGCAAGCATACAGGAGCAGGAGGTCTACGGGCAGATCGCCGAGGCGCGCTCGCGCCTTCTGAACGCGACGAGCGCCGCGCCGCAGGGCGAGAACGGCGACAAGACGCCGGAGCAGAAGCAGGCCGTCATTGACGCCGCCAACAGTTTCGGCGGGACTATTGGCCGCCTGCTCTCGCTCTCCGAAGCCTACCCTGACCTGCGCTCGTCAGACCTGTTCAAGAAGGTGCAGGACGCGGTCGAGGGGACGGAGAATCGAATCCAGGTGGCGCGCGAGGACTACAACGCCGCGGTGAAGGACTACAACACTTCGCGCGGGCAGTTCCCGATGGTCATCGCGGCGCGGATGTACGGCTTCAAGGAGGAGCCATACTTCCAGGCCGAGCAGGGCGCGCACGAAGCACCCAGGCTCAACGCCAACACGCTCAGGCGCGACCAGGGCGGGCAAGGCAACGCGAACGCGAAGTAAGGACGGGCTGACACGGGTCGCCGTCAGGCGGAGAAGCAGTAGCCTGACCGTGAGGGAAGCCGCGGCTAAGGAAAAAGTAAAAAGGCAAAAGGCAAAAGAGAAGAGGGCGGAAGGCGTCGCTCTCATCCACCGTTGCGGATGAGAGACGCGCTGTCTGCCTTTCACTCTTTTCCCTTTTGCCTTTTTACTTTTGACTTCCCAAAGGGTCGGGCTACTGCCGTGTATACCCGCCCGCGGTTCCGTCAGAAACCGCGCGAGCTGCACATGCCGCAGTGATCGCAGGGCTTGCCGCCCGGCTCGACGCTGCAAGTCTTCTCGCGCTCGAAGAACTCGACCAGCTCGGAGACGGCCTCGCCTATCCCGGCGAACTGCTCCTGGCTCGGATGCGCGGTCGCGGGGACGTAAGTGCCGCTCAGCCAGGTCGAGCGCGCGGGCGTCGCGGCGGGGGTTTGAGGCTGCGTCTGCGCCCCCGCGCTTGCAACAGTCGGAGCCGTGGACGGGCCGCCGCGCGTCATCTGTTCGCGCGCGCTTCCGCCGGCGAGGCGCGACTCGATCTGCGCGAGCCGCCTCTGAATCTCGGAGAGGCTCTGCCGCAGCGCGGCCAGTTCGTCGTCGCCTTCGACGCGCTCGGCCCCGTCCTGCTCAGGCTCGTCCGAGAGTCTGCGCGCGACGCGCTCGGCCAACTCGCGCACCCTGTCCTGCTCGCTGCTGCTCATCAAAACGCCTTCAACTCTCAGGTCTCAGCCTTCAACTCTCGACCTTCAGCCTTCAGTTCTCGCATTCCAGTTCAGTTCTCGCATTCCAGTTAGGTACGCTCTCCCTCACGGTCGGGCTTGCTGCCTTTACTTGACTCTCGGCCAACGATTCTCTTCTCTCCGCTCTCTGCGCCCTTCGCCTCGTCTGCGAGGAGGTCGACGTGGTCAACGACGCCGACGATGGCCGAGTCGATGGCCGCGCCCTGCTCGCCCGTCGCCGCGGTCGAGGCGCTCCAGCCCTCCTGCACGACGAGCACGAGGTCGCCGATGCCTGCGTCCACCGAGTCGAGCGCGAGCAGGGTCGCGCCCCACTCCTCGCCCGTCGGCGTGACCGGCTGGCAGAGCATCACGCGCGCGTTCTGGTAGCGCTCGTTCTTCTGCGTCGCCACGACGTTGCCGAGCACGCGCGCGAGGATCACTCAGCGCCTCCCCCTCGACACGTGGCCGTCCGAGTCAACGATGCCGACGATGGTGCAGTCGGTCGGCGTGTCTTCGCGCCTGAAAGGGAAGCTCGCCTCTTTCCCGCGACACCAGAAGACCAGCTCGCCCACGCCCGCGCCGATGGCGTCGAGCGCCACGAGCGGCTGCCCCTGCGGCTTCAAGTCGGCGTTGAGCGACTGCACGATGAGGAGCTTCCGCCCCTCCAGCGAATCGTTCTTCACCGTCGCCACCACATTGCCGATCACGCGCGCGAGTTGCATGGGAACAGCAGCCAGTAGTCAGTAGCCAGTAGTCAGTAGAAAAACCTTCTCCGTCGTGAGCCAGCGATACGAGCGTCAACGTCCACCAAGCTGAGCCTACTGGCTACTGACTACTGACTACTTGCTTCAATCGTTAATGAAATCCACCGTGTCCACGACGCCGATGATGGCGGCGTCAACGGGCCTGTCTTTCATGCCTTCGGCGAGGCGGGCCGAGGAGCCTGCGACGACGAGGACGCGCTCGTGGAAGCCCGCGCCGACCGTATCCACGGCGACGACGTAGCCCGCGGCGTCCGAGCCGTCGAGATTCAAGGGTCGCACGAGCAGAAGCTTGTTGCCCTTCAGCCGCTCGTCCTTCTGCGTCGAGACGACCGTGCCGAGGATGCGCGCGATAATCATTGGCTAGTGAATCGTGAATCGTAAATCGTGAATAGTTTTTGAGCGTCGCCTAACTCGAACTGTAAATCGCAAGGCCGAGGAGAAGACGAAACTATTTACGATTTACGATTCACGATTGACGGCTCTTACCTTTCTCCGCCGACGGGCAGCGCCTCGTCAACGCTGCCGTGCGGGCGCGGGATGACGTGGACGCTGACGAGTTCGCCGACACGGCGTGCGGCGGCGGCCCCGGCGTCGGTCGCGGCCTTGACCGCCGCCACGTCGCCGCGCACGATGGCGGTGACGAAGCCCGCGCCGATCTTCTCGTAGCCGACGAGCGTGACGTTGGCGGCCTTGACCATCGCGTCAGCCGCCTCGATCATCGCCACCAGTCCCTTGGTCTCGACCATTCCCAGTGCTTCTTGAGGCATTCTCATTCTCCGATCCGCTGTCTCTGTTTATTAACTGCTTCTTAAACGCACCGGCAGACTTCGCGCGGCCCGCACGACCCTCGGCCCGGCGGTCAACGCCGGCGCAATCCCCACGGCCCAGGCTCGGCGCTGATACTCTGCATACTTGAAAACGAAGACGAAAGCAACCGGGGCGGGCGTCTCCGGCCCGACCTCGGCACGGACGCGCCGCGCTCGCGTTCAAGCCGCGCGCGCCCTCTCGCGCGCCCGCACGTGCCCTGACTTTCAGCGGCTGACCTGCGCCGCCTGACACAAAAGCTCGATCAGCTCTTCGCGCGTGAGTGCGATTTTGCCCGCGCCGTTCGCGCCCGCGCGACTCTCGGCCCGCGCTGCCGCCGCGCCGCGCTCGCCCGTCGGGCAGACGACCTGCGTCTCGTGAAGGTAGCCGCAAGCCTGACAGCGCGCGCGCTCGTCGAGGTAGCCGGCGCGCTCGCGCACTTCGATGAGCTTCTCGATGGAGTCGGGCGGAAGGTTGCGCGCGCCGCCGAGCACGCGCACGAGTATGGCAATCCTCGCCGTGTGCTCCAGAGTTTCGAGGCGGTCGAAGGCCTGCCACACGTCCGCGCCGTAGGCGACCGCGCCGTGGTTCGCCATCAAAAGCGCGTGATGATTTTTGACGAGCGGTCGCATCGCCGCGGTCAGCTCGTCGGTCGAGGGCGTGCCGTACTCGGCGAGCGGGACGCAGCCCAGGGTCAGGATGACTTCGGAGAGTATCGGCTGGTCGATCGCCAGCCCCGCGACGGCGAAGGCCGAGCCGTGCGGCGGGTGCGCGTGGCAGACGGCGCGCACGTCCTCGCGCTCGCGGTAGATGAGCAGGTGCATCGCCAGCTCGGAAGAGACGCGCCGGTCGTCGAGCGCACGCCCTTCGAGGTCTGTGATGGCGAGCATCTCTTCCGTCATGCGCCCCTTGCAAGTCTGCGTCGGCGTGGCGACGATGCGCCCGTCGTCGAGGCGCACGCTCACGTTGCCGTCCGAGGAGACGACGTAAGAGCGCTCGTACATCAACCTTCCGACGCGCACGATCTCGCGCCGGGCTGTCTGCTCATCCATCAGGCTCAGTTCGACCCCACGTCGTCTTCTTTCGACAAGAGATATATGTCAATCTCTCTGGTGACGGTGACGGGCACGCTGTTAATCATCTCCGGCTCAAACTGAATGCCCCGCGCCGCGCGCTCGACCGCGTCCCAGATGGCGGTCTCACGTCTGCCGCGCTTCTCTTCTTTCGCGTCACCGCCGAACCCGGGGCTTTCGAGCGGCGCGACTCGCTGCACCTTTCCGTCCGCGCCGAACGTCACGTGAACCGACATGGTGCCGATGCTCCACCCCTGAGGGCCTAACCCGGGCGGCAATATCGCGTCGGGCTTGAAGCGGATGAGGAGCGGTCTGGTCTCGGCGACGAGGTAGCGACTGCGCATGCGGCAACTGTGGCCGTAGCCGAACGGCCCTTCGTGGCCGAGCAGCGGCGCGGCGTTAGAGTAGGGCCACGTCCACATCACCGGCCCGCTACTGCGAGCCTTGAACAGCCCGCCGACGAACGCGCCGAGCATGAAGGTCAACGTGAACGGCAACACCCTCTTCAGCAAGCACGAAAACATGGCTCGGATACTCCTTGTCAGCTCTGCTTCGACCCCGGTTCTCAAAGCGGCGCGCGCAAGCGGTCGCGCCGGCTCAAGCCGTCTGCGTGTCTTTATCCTCTTCCAGCTTCTCGACGCGGACGCGCAACTGGAAGATGTCTGCGACGAAAGAACGGAACTGCCGGTTCATGCGCGCCAGCTCCGACTCGATGCCGCCCAGGCGCGGCAACTCCGCTTCGATTGCCGTCAGCCGCGCCAGCACGCCCTCCCAGATGGGCCGCGTCTCGCGCAGCCGCGCGTCAACCTTATCTTCGAGAGAAGTCATCTGTCCCTCGACTGAAGTCAACCGCTCTTCGACTGATGTCAACCGAGTGCCAAGCTCCTGTCTGATGCCCGACAGTTCAGACAGAACCCGCTCTTCAAACGACCGCTGCGGCAACCCGTGCGTAATCTCTTCGCTCATTTCTCCTCCTTCGCTTCATCCCTGAAGCTCTTGCTCCTCCCTTTGAGCGATCTCCTCGTAGGGCAGGAGGCTGCGCGGGTTCGTGATGCAGGTTATCTGTGGGCGGGCCAGGAAGTAAGATAGCGATTCCAGCGAGATCGTCAAGTCAACCGACTTCACCTTGACGCCGAGGCGCGCGTGCAGGCGCACGGGCGCGAAGTTCAGAACGGCCTTCACGCCCGCCGACATCACCTGGTTGAGGGTGCGTTGCGCGACGCGCGCGGGCACGGCGATGACGGCCACGTCAATCGCCTCCTCGCGCACCACGCGCGCCAGCTTGCGCGCGTCGTAGACCGGAACCGATGAGCGACCGACCTTCTTGCCGATCTTCTCGCGGTCGTTGTCGAAGAGCGCGACGACCTCGAAGTTCGACTCGCGGAAGCCGTTGTAGTTGGCGAGCGCCGTCCCCAGGTTCCCCGCCCCGACGATGCCGACGCGGTGGGCGCGGTCGAGGCCGAGTATCTGCG